>CALMOL010000153.1 GCA_937871685.1 uncultured Verrucomicrobiota bacterium | reverse complement strand
TGCCAAGGCCGCATAGGGGGCGCGGCTCGGTTACAACGATTCACGATCCACCATTCACGATTCACCTCCCCGCTCCGTGCGGCGGCCCGCTTGCCTCTCCGGGTGCTCGATGCTAGCACTGCGTCCGTCCAATGGATAAGAAGCATCCTTCCATGACGGTGCGCGCTGCCAAGGGCGCCGCTCCCGAGCCAAAGAGCCTCGGGCATCACGCCCTGCTGGATCAGCCGGTCGTCCTCGTCCTCAACCGCAACTGGCAGGCCATCAACGTGCGCACGCCCGCCGAGGCGTTCTGCCAGATGTCGGCCGGCAACGCCACCGGGCTCGACATTGCCCCCGACGAGGCCATGCGCCCGGTGCGCTGGTCCGAGTGGCTCGACCTGCCCGTGCGCGAGTGGGACGCCTGGGTGGGCACCACGCGCGGCCACGTCCGCGTGCCCACCGTGCTCGTGCTCGCGCGCTTCGACCGCGTGCCGCGCCGCCGGCCGAAGCTTTCCGCGCGCTCCATCCGCGAGCGCGACGGCAACCGCTGCCAATACACCGGACGCTCCCTCGCGCCCGGCGAAGGCTCCATTGACCACGTGCTGCCCCGCTCCCGCGGCGGCGGCACCTCGTGGGAGAACTGCGTGTGGAGCGCCAAAAATGTGAACGGCCGCAAGGGCGATCGCCTCCCGCATGAGGCCGGCCTCACGCTGCTCACCGTACCCAAGCCGCCTCCCGAGCTGCCGGTAACGTTCTCGCTGCGCAACCCGCACAACATCCGCGACTGGGAGCTGTTCCTGCCCAAGAAGGGGTGACGACGGCGTGAGAGGCTCGCGTTGATTGGGCGGCACACCATCAGACCCTTGGTGTGAAGTGCGGTGGGCTGGGCGCGGCCCAGCCTGGAGCCTTTTGGCCTCCTCTCCCGAGCGCGTTCAACAACGTTCCGAGGACAAGGCGGGCTCCCACTTTTGCCCAACGCGGTGTCTGCCGGGACCGCCGGCATCCCTGCCGGCAGGGTCTTTCTAGGGCTTCTGAATTTTCCCTTTGGGCTTCTATAGGTCGCCGAAGGTGAAGAGTCCGTTCCAAAAGCCCGAGAATCAAGGTGCCCTGGAAAGACCCTGCCGGCAGGGATGCCGGCGGTCCCAGGAGCGACCGTTCCCAGCGGGCCAAGCGCACCCGCCGGCGAGGCCGGGAAGCCTTGGCGCGGGAAGGTGTGAGCGGGTGCTTGCGGAGGCCTATTATCAAGAGCGCGGGCCGCAGCCTAGGTTCCTGGCTTGCCAGGGGGCTGGTTTCGCGCATCTTCCCGGCCCGATTTTCCTGGCCCCTAGCAAAAATATCTTATGTCCATGCATGCGTCCCTCAAAGGCAAGAGCACCATCGGCGCGAAGCGCTC
This sequence comes from uncultured Verrucomicrobiota bacterium, assembly GCA_937871685.1. Classification (GTDB taxonomy): domain Bacteria; phylum Verrucomicrobiota; class Verrucomicrobiia; order Chthoniobacterales; family SZAS-18; genus SZAS-18. The sequence continues at coordinate 7,427 of CALMOL010000153.1, read as the reverse complement.
CGTGCTGAAGCGCTACGAGCGCGTGGAGCTCCTGCGCCAGCGCAAGCAGTGGGCGGATGGCCGCAGCGTGATCGGCCTGCCAAAGACCAAGCCAAACGAATAAGGCGGGTCGCCGCGGGCGGATGCTGCCCGCTTGGCGCTCCCGACGGTGCGCCGGGAGCGCCCTGGGCCTTGGGGGTTACCGCTTTGGAGGAAAGAAATTTTGAGCGGCTGTCTCGCTCCGCTCGGCCGAAGCTTAGGTTTCCGATCTTCCCGCCTCCCGCTGGCCCCATGCGTCTGAACCGCCACCTTGCCGCCGCCGGCTTCGGCTCGCGCCGCTCGGTCGAGGATCTCATCCGCGATGGCCGCGTGCGGGTGAACGGGCGTGTCGTCACCGATCTGGCCACCACGGTGGAGCCCGGCGATGCCGTGGCGGTGGGAAGCCGCGTGGCCCGGGCGCCGGAGTTGGTCCACTTGCTCTTTCACAAGCCAAAGCACGTCCTCTGCTCCACGCAGGACGAGACCGGCGAGGGGCGCTCGACGGTTTTCTCCCTGCTGCCGCGCGACCTGGGCCTGCCGCGCCTCTTCACCGTGGGCCGGCTCGACTACGACTCCGAGGGGCTTCTTCTCCTCACCAACGACGGCGCGCTCGCCCAAAAGCTCTCGCACCCCAGTCACGGCGTAGAAAAGGAATACCTCGCCACGCTGGATCGCCCGTTGGAAGCCGCCGATGCGGCCCAGTTGATGCGCGGCGTCTTCATCCGCCTGGAAAACCCCGCCCTCCACGGCGGTGGCACGGCCCCGGAAGGGGAGGCGGAGGGGCCGGACGAGGAATTTTCGCCGCCGCGTCGTTCGGATCGCCCCCGCGAGGACGAGGCGGCCGAGCGCGTCCGGGCTCGGGCGCATTCCGTGCGCGCATTGGCCGGCGCAGGCGTGCGCCTCGTGCTCACGCAGGGGCTCAAGCGGCAGATCCGCCTGATGTTCCACGCCGTCGGATACAAGGTGCGGCGCCTCGTGCGCACGCGCATCGGCGGCCTGAGCGATTCGCGTCTCCCCGCCGGCCATTTCCGCCACTTGGCGCCGCGCGAAGTGAAGCTGCTGCTGGCCCGGCCGAAGCCGGGGGCAAAGGAGCCGTCCGAGAGCCGAGGGAAGAGAGACGGTCCGCCTGAGCAGGGCCATCGAGCGAAGCGAGAAAGCCAGGGTGTCGGGGGCCATCGAGGATCGGGGAGGGAAGATCGCGGCCCGGGACGACCGGAACGTCCGACCCGCGTCAACCGCGACCCACGGTCTGCGGATCGGCCGCCGCGATCCGCGCGCCCATCCAGTCGGTAATTGCCGCCAGCACCTCGTCGTGCGCCGCATCGAAAAGCAGCAGGTGAAAGGCGTCCGGCCAGTGGCGGAACGTGCCACCGCGCGCCCGCAACGGGCCGAGGACGCGCTCGATGCCCTCGGCCGGCATGAACGCGTCGCGGCCCGCCGAGAGCACCAGCGCGGGAAGGTCCGCGCGCCGGGCGGCGGCGGTCGATTCCTCGATGTGGCGCGCCAGCGTGGCGAGGAAGCGCAGCGAGAATTCCCGCAGGAAGTGCGGCGCGGCGCGAATGGCGTCCTCCATCGCGGCGTCGGACGCCACGCGGATGTCCGCGCCCTGCGCCCGGCGTTTTTCCGCCATCGCCGAAAGGTCGAGCTTGCGGCGCGGCGCGAAGCGCAGGGCCACGCGGAAGAGCCATTCCTGCCACCACGGGGGCCGCTCGCGCAGCGCCACCACCGGCGCGAGCATGATGAGGCCGGCCGGGCGTGTTTTTCCGTCGGCCACCGCGCGCAGGGAAAGCATCGCGCCCATGCTTTCGCCGCAAAGGAACCACGGCTGGCCGGGAAACGCTCCCGCGGTGAGCGCGCCGAACGCCGCGATGTCGTGCACGCAGTCGCCGAGGTCCGCGAGGTCGCCGCGCCGCGCCGGCTCCGGATCGAGGCCCTGCCCGCGCAGCTCGGTGCCGAGCGCGAGGATGCCATGCGCGGCGAGGTGGTCACCCAGCGGGTGGAAGCCCTCGGCCGCGCCGTTGAGGCCGGGCACCAGCACAACCACCGCGCGCGGCGCGCCGGCCGGGTTCCAGGCGCGCACGCCGAGGCGCGCGCCGTCCGGCGCGGTCCAATGGCCGGAAGGCTGTCCGAGCTGCCAGTCGAGGCGGGGAGGCGGGGATTCCAAGTCCGAAACCATGGCCCGGCCGCGGCGCTTTGTCGCGTGCGCGTCGGGCCAGCGCATGCTTCGCTTCCACCATGCGCGCCTTGTTGTTCCTGCTCACGGCGGTCCTGACCGCGGGGCTTCCCGCTTGCCGCAAACGCGAGCAGCCACCCTCACCCCGGACTGAAACCGGCTCCGAGCGATCTGGCGTGCTCGCGCCCAAGAAGCAGATCGACCGCGCCGGCCAAGCCGCCCGGGATGCGCAGAAGACCTTCCGCGGCGACGGGGGAGCGGAGAAGGACTGAGAGGATGGAAGATGGAGAACCGAGCGTAGCGAGAAAGCCAGGGTGCCCGGGGCAATGGCAGGGACCGGAGAAGCCGGCGGAGGCTGCCAGGTGGCGAGGAGAGTTTATGGCCGAGCGGGAGGTGGCTCGGACCGCTTGGTCCTTCGCCCTCAAAATCGTCCCGCCATCCCCTGCCATCTTCCATCCTCCATCCTCTCGGTCCTTTTCTTCCTCCATTGCTTCCCGCCCCGCTTTCCCGCACACTCGCGGGCTTGGAAACTCCTTTTGCCCCCACGCAGGTCGTGGCGCGGGACGCCGCCCCCGTGCCGAGGGCGGTGTATTTCCTGCGCCTGGGGGCGGCGGCGGCGCTGGGCATCTTCTGCCTCGGCGTCGGCGTGCGCCTGAGCGGCGCCTTCGGCGGTGACGCCGCCCTGCCGCCGCCCTGGGTGGAGCGCTTCACGGACCTGCCGGCGCTTCTCAATTACCTGCTGTGGGCCTTCGGCTTCTTCTGGACCGCGCGCCTCATGGAGCGCACCTCGGCGTCGCTGCGTCGCCGCGTGCGCCTGGAGAGGTCCGTCGAGGAAAGGACGCACCAGCTCGCCGCCGCCAACACGGAGCTCGAGTCGCGCATGCAGGAGCTGCGCGCGGCCACCGAGGCCCTGCGCCAGTCCGAGGAGCGCTACGCCCTCGTGCTCGCCGCCTCGCGCGACGGCATCTGGGACCTCGACATGGTTTCCGGCCGGCAGTTCTACTCGCCGCGGCTCTTCGAGATGCTCGAGTTTTCGCCCGACGCCGGCGGCGACCGCCTCAAGGCCTGGCAGGCGCGCATTCATCCCGAGGACCTGCCGCGCATCCGCGAGACGGCGCGCGCGCACTTCAAGTTCAACAAGCCTTACCGCATCGAGTGCCGCGTGCGGATGCCCGACGGCTCGTGGCGCTGGACGCTGAACGTCGGCATCGGCGTGCGCGACGCGCGCGGCTGGGTGGTGCGCATGGTTGGATCCACGAGCGACATCGACGTCCATAAGCGCGCCTCCGAGGCGCTGGCGCAGGCGGCCGAGCGCTACCACTTCCTGGCCGACGCCATGCCGCAGATGGTGTGGACCTGCGCGCCCGACGGCGCCATCGAGGACTGCAACGAGAGCTGGATTTCCTACACCGGCTTCAACTCCTCGGAAGCGCGCCTTCTGGGCTGGGACGGCTTGGCCGCGCGCGCCCTGTCCGTCGAGGATCGCGCGGGCTACCTCCAGGCCTGGAGCGACGCGCTGGCTTCCGGCGAGCGCTTCGAGCGCGAGGTGCGCCTGCGGCACGCCACCGGCGGCACCGAGCGCTGGCACCTCGTCATCGCCCTGCCGCGGCGCGACGCCCTCGGGTCCATCGTGCAATGGGTGGGCACCTGCACCGACATCCACGACCAAAAGATCGAGCAGGAGACGCTTCGCCTGGAGCGCGGCGTCTATCAGCGCGAGAGCCGCGCCGCCGTGGAGGAGCTGGTGCGCTCGGAGGAACGCTTCGCGATGCTGATCGCCTCGTCGCCGCTGGGCTTCTACGACGTGGACTTCCGCTCCGGCGAGTCGTTCCACTCGCCGCGCTGGCGGCAGATCCTGGGCTGGGGCGAGGAAGAGCTGCCCACGCCCCAGCTTCCCTCGTGGGACGCGCTGCTTCATCCCGAGGACCGCGACGCCTGGGACGCCGCCACGCGCCGCGACCGCGCGCTGGGCGTGGGGCGCGCCTCGTTCTCGCAGGAATTTCGCCTGCGCCACCGCGATGGCTCCTACGTGTGGATCGAGGCCAACGGCCTGGACTTCTACGACGAGGCCGGCCAGCGGACGCGCTCGCTCGGCTTCCACGCGGACATCGCCGGCCGCAAGCAGGCCGAGGGCGCCCTGCGCGACGCGCGCGACGTCGCCGACCGCGCCTCGCGCGCCAAGAGCGAGTTCCTGGCCAACATGAGCCACGAGATCCGCACGCCGATGAACGCCATCCTCGGCTTCACGGACTTGCTCGACGCGCTCATCTCCGATCCCCGCGCGCGCTCCTACCTTTCGGCCGTATCGACTTCGGGGCGCGCCCTGCTGGAGCTCATCAACGACATCCTCGACCTCTCCAAGATCGAGGCCGACAAGCTTGAGCTCCACCCGGAGCCGGTGGAGCTGCGCGACCTGCTCGCCGACATCCAGCACGTCTTTTCCTCGCGCGTGGTGGAGAAGAACCTCAACCTTTCCCTGCTCGTCGCCCCGAGCGTGCCCCAGCGCCTCCTGCTCGACGAGGTGCGCATCCGGCAGGTGCTCTTCAACCTCGTGGGCAACGCCATCAAGTTCACCGAGCGCGGCGGCGTGCGCCTCTCGGCCCACAGCAAGGCCCAGCCGCTGCCGCCGCACCGCCTCGGCGTGGAGCCACGCTTCACCCTCACCCTTGAGGTGGCCGACACCGGCGTGGGCATTCAGGCTGACCAGCTCGACCGCATTTTCGAGGCCTTCACGCAGGCTTCCGGCCAGAGCACGCGCAAATATGGCGGCACCGGCCTGGGCCTTTCCATCACCAAGCGCCTCGTCGAGCGCATGGGCGGGCGCATCGAGCTGCAGAGCCATCCCGGCCAGGGCTCGATCTTCCGCGTCGTCCTCAAGGACGTGCCCGCCACCACCGCGGCGGCCGACACCGTGGTGGATCTCTCCGGCACGCCCTCGGACCTCGACCAATTCGTCCCGGCCACCGTGCTGGTGGCGGCCGACGCCGAGGTGAAGCGCCTGCTGTTCTCCGGTTACTTCGAGGAGTCCGGTCACCTCCTGCGCCTGGCCGAGGACGGCACCACGGCGCTCAACCTTGCCGCCACCGAGCGTCCTGACCTCGTGGTGCTCGACTTGGCCGACGGGGTCGCCACGGCCCGTCGGCTCAAGCAAGCGCCCGTGCTGCGCGACCTGCCGGTGATCGTCTGCTCGGCCGCCCTGCCGCGTTCGCCCGAGGAAAGGGCGCTCCGCGAGACGTGCGACGCGGTGCTGCGCAAGCCCATCTCCAAGGCTGACCTCGTGCGCGAGTTCCGCCGCTTTCTTCCGCTCCTGCCGCCCGACGCCCCGCGGCGAAGCTCGCGCACCCGCCCCGCCACCGACCCCGGCGACGGCGCGCCCCTGCCGATGGAGACGCGCGAGCGCTGGCCGGAGCTCGTGCAACTCCTGCGCGTGGAGGAGCGCGACGTGTGGCCCGCCTTCCGCGAGGCGCCGAACATCGCCGAGGTGGAGCAGTTCGCGCAGCGACTGGATGAGCGCGCGCATTCCCACGGGGCTCCCGCATTGGGGCGCTACGCGCGCGAGCTGCTGCGCGAGGCGCAGGAGTTCGACATGGAGGCCCTGCCCAAGGCGCTGGGACGCTTCCCGCACTTGGTGAGTGACATCGATGCCGCCTGCAACCAAGCGCCGCGGTTGGCGGCGGTATGATGAAATTCAAAGATTCAAGCCTCAAGCTCCAAGGAAGGGACCGAAGGTTCAAGGTTCCGCCTTCTTCCGTTCGGCTCGCCCTTTTCTTTCTCTCCCCTTCTTGTCGGCGTCTTCCTTGAAGCTTGAAGCTTGAGGCTTGAGGCTTAGACCTTCTTCCGCCACGTATGAGCGCTACCTCCCCCTCCTCGCTCGCCACCCGCACCAAGCCGCCGGGTGAGTCACTCGTGCTCGTGGTGGACGACCTGCCGCGCAACATCCAAGTCGTCGGCAACCTGCTGCGCGAGGCCGGCTACCAAGTCGCCGCCGCCACTTCGGGCGCCACCGCCCTGCGCGCCATGCAGCAGAGGCCCGCCGATTTGGTCGTGCTCGATGTGATGATGCCCGAGATGGACGGCTACGAGGTGTGCCGCCGCTTGCGCGCCGATCCCGCCACCGCCGAGGTGCCCGTGGTCTTCCTCACCGCCGCGGCCGACACCGACATGCTCGTGCGCGGCTTCGCCGAGGGCGCGGTGGACTACGTCACGAAGCCCTTCAAGTCCGCCGAGCTGCTGGCCCGCGTGCGCAACCACCTGGAGCTCAAGCACTCGCGCGAGCTGCTCGTGCAGAACGCCGAGCGCCTGCGCCAGCTCGACGACGAGAAGAACGAGTTCCTGGGCATCCTCGCGCACGACCTCAAAAATCCGCTCTCCGGCATCGTGGGCTTTGCGGACCTGCTGATCGAGGAGCCGGAGATGCCGGCCGACCAGCGCACCGAGCACATCACGCTGATCCGCACCAGCGCGCAGCGCATGATGCAGATGGTGCGCAACCTCCTGGACGCCAACGCCATCGAGCGCGGCCAGCTCCCCATGGAGCCGGCGGCGCACGACCTCGCCGAGATCGCCGTTCAAGTGGCCAACGCCTTCTACTCCCGGGCCGTGCAGAAGCAGCAGTCGATGCACTTCGAGCGTCCCGAAGGGCCGGTGAGCGCGATCGTGGACCGCAATCTTGCCACGCAGGTGCTGGAGAACCTCGTGAGCAACGCCGTGAAGTATTCCCCGGCTGGCCGCAACATCTGGATCCGCCTGCGCCGCGAGCCGGGCGCGGCGCACTTCGAGATCCAGGACGAGGGCCCCGGCCTGAGCGAGAGCGACCAGCGCAAGCTCTTCAACAACTTCGCCCGCATCCATCAGCCTGGCGGCGTGCCCACCGAGGACTCGACCGGCCTGGGCCTGGCGATCGTGAAGCGCGTGGTGCAGGCCATGCGCGGTCGCATCGGGCTGCTGAGCGAGCCGGGCCGCGGCAGCTTGTTTTGGGTGAAATTCCCCGCCTCGCCCGCGTCGGGGGGACAGGCGGGCTAAGTGGGTTGCGGCCAAGTATCTCGGTGTCCGCCTCCGTGTCGCGGAGCGACACCCGCCGGTAGCCGGGGGTTTCCAACCCCCGGACTTGCCTCCAAGCAAGCTGCGTCGCGGAGCGACACTTGCGGAGAGCGTTGGATCGAGGCCGAGGCTAGAGCGTTCTCGGTTCGGATGGTCGCACTGGGCCGGACCGCTCCCGCCAGCGCACCGGCGTTTT
>CALMOL010000152.1 GCA_937871685.1 uncultured Verrucomicrobiota bacterium | reverse complement strand
CGGCGCGCGTGTTCACGCCGGGCGGCGCGCGGGTCGCGGTGGAGGGCTTCGGGGTGCGGGAGGTGGGCCTGGCGGTGGGATTATGCGTCCTCTTCGGGATGCAGGGCGCGGCCGGCTATGCGGTGGCGGCCATGGCGCCCCCCACGACGCCGGTCATCACGCTGCGTGGCCTCGTGTTTCAGGGGGCTTTGCAGGTCACGGTGCTGGTGGTGGTAATGGCGGTGCTGGCCCGGCGCGGGCCGCTGGGCGTGACGCTCGGCCTTGGCGGGGTGCCTTGGTGGCGCGCGGCGCTGCTGGGCCTGGGCTTTCTCGTTCTGCTGTATCCGGTGATCTTGCTGGCGGCCCAGCTCACGCTCGATGGCGAGCAGAGCCCGGAAGATCTCCAACCCATCGTGCGCTTCTTCCAAGGCGGCTCGTGGCGCGAGCGCGCCGCCGTGGCCGTCACCGCCGTGGTGGTGGCGCCAGTGGTCGAGGAGGTCGTTTTCCGCGGCCTCATCTACGGCGCGGCCAAGCGCTTCGGCGGCGCGGCCGGCGCGGCAATCTTTTCCTCGGCGTTCTTCGCTTTCATCCACGGCAACGTGCCGGCCCTCGGACCGCTCTTCGGCCTCGCCCTCTGCCTCGTGCTCGCCTATGAGTTCACCGGCTCGCTGCTCGTCCCCATCGCGCTGCACGTCTGGTTCAACGCCTTCAATCTCCTCGCCATCGTGCTCGACGCGCCGAAGTGAGCGAGTGCCGCCCTCCGTGCTTGCCGCCGGAAGCGCGCGGCGATTAGTGTCGGCGCCTTCGCCGTTTCCCCGCGGCGATTCTTTCCACCCCCTTGCCTTCGCCCCCGCATGGCCTCCTCCCAGCCTGACACCCTCCCGCAGCTCTTCCTCGATTGCGTTTCCGAGCGCCCTTCTGACCAAGCCGTTGGCTGGGTCGAGGGCAGCGACGTGCGCTGGTGGACTTTTGCCGAATACCGCCGCGCCGTGGAATCCATGTCGCTCGCTCTGCGCAAGCATGGCCTCCTGCCGCAGGAGAAAGCCGCCATCCTCTCGATGACGCGCAAGGAATGGAACGTCCTCGACCTCGCCATCCAGGCCGCGCGCGGCGTGGTGATCCCGATCTACCCGTCCTACACCGGGGAGGAGGTCCACTACCTCATCGAGCACTCGGGCAGCGTGATGATCGCCGTCGAGGACGAGAAGCAGCTCGAGAAGATCACCGCCGTTCTCTCGCGCCTGCCCAAGCTCAAGCTCGTCCTCCTCCTCTCCTCGGTCAGCGACGCGGCGAAAAAGAAGTTCACCGATGGCGGCGGGCCGCGCCCCGTTTCTTTCGACGAGCTCCTCGCCGAGGGCGCCGCCGAGATGGCCGCGCAGCCGAAGGCCTTCGAGGAGATGATCCGCTCCGCGCCCGGCTCGGACCTCGCCTCGATCATCTACACCTCCGGCACCACCGGCGAGCCGAAGGGCGCGGTGGTCTCCCAGCACGCCTTCGCTTGCAACCTCGCCAATGTGAAGGGCTTCCTCGGCCGCTACCTCGGGAAGGACGACCGCATGCTCACCTACTTGCCGCTCTCGCACGTGCTCGGCCGGCAGGACTCGCTGCTCATTCTCGCCTTCCGCTGGCAGATGGTGTTCGCCGAGAGCATCGACAAGCTCGTGGCCAACGTCGGCATTGCGCGGCCCAGCATCATGGCCGCGGTGCCGCGCGTGCTCGAAAAGATCCACGCCGGCGTGCTCAAGAACGCCTCCGTTGGCGGTCTCAAGGAAAAGATCTTCCACTGGGCGCTCGGCGTCGGCCGGCAGGCCAACGACGTGCGCGATGCTGGCGGCCAGCCGGGCTTCCTGCTCGGCCTCAAGCACTCCATCGCGAGCGCGCTCGTCTTCAAAAAGGTGGCCGACCGCTTCGGCGGCCGCCTGCGCTTCTTCATCTCCGGCGGCGCGCCGCTCTCGATTGAGATCATCCACTTCCTGCGCGCCGTGAATCTCACCACGCTCGAGGGCTACGGCCTCACCGAGACGCTCTCGGGCTGCGTGGTAAACCCGCCCGACCGCCAGATCCCCGGGACCGTGGGCAAGCCCATCGGCGACACCCAGATCCGCTTCCTGGAAGATGGCGAGATCCTCCTCAAGACCGCCGGTCTCTTCTCCGAATACTACAAGAAGCCCGCCGAGACCGCGGCCGCCTTCAACGACGGCTGGTTCTGCACCGGCGACATCGGCGAGCTTACCCCCGAGGGCTACCTGAAGATCACCGACCGCAAGAAGGACCTCATCAAGACCTCCGGCGGAAAGTTCATCGTGCCGCAGAAGATCGAGGGCGCGCTCAAGCTGCAGCCGCACGTCTCGCAGGCCGTGATCGTGGGCGAGCGCCGCAACTATGCCACCGTCCTCATCGGCGTGGACAAGGAGAAGCTCAAGGACCTGCTCCCCTCGCTCGGTCTCAACGCCAGCTCCAGCGCCGAGGACCTCGCCAAGTCCGATGCCCTGCGCAAGCGCATCGCCGCCGACGTGGAGACGGTGAACAAGGGCCTGGCCAAATACGAGACGATCAAGAAGTTCTTCGTCGTGCCCGAGGAATTCACGATCGACGGCGGCCTGCTCACGCCCTCGCTCAAGGTGAAGAAGAAAGTGGCACTCCAGCGCTACGAAAAGGACATCGAGGCCATGTATGCCAGCGGCGGCGGAGGGGGAGAGTGAAAGGAAGAAGTAAGAATTAAGAAGGAAGAAAGGGGTGCGGCTGCGCTAGATCACGGCAAACCGCCGAGCAATTCACTGCCCTCCGCACGGCTTGGCTCTGCCCTTTCCTAATTCTTCCTTCTTCCTTCCTCCTTCCCTCCGCCCCATGCTAGCCTCCGGCCCATGCTCCCCGGCGTGACCGTCCCGCAGCTCTTCCTTGCCCAGGCGGCGGCGCGGGGCGACGCGCCCGCGCTGGGCTGGATCGAGGATGGCGCGGTGAAGGAATGGAGCTTCGCCGAGTATCGTCGGCGCGTGGAGGCGCTCTCGCTCGGCCTGCGCCGCGCTGGCCTGGAGGCGCAGGAGCACGTCGGCCTCATGTCCGCCACGCGGCGCGACTGGCACGTGGCCGACCTCGCCATCCAGTGCGCGAGGGGCGTCGTGGTGCCGGTATATCCCACCTACCTGGGCGACGCCGCCGGCCGCATCCTTGTCCACGCGGACTGCCGCGGCCTTGTCGTGGACAACGAGGCGCAGCTCCTCAAAGTGCTCCCCCACGTCGCCGCGCTGGGGTTGCGCTTCATCGCCTCGATGGAGCCGGTGGGCGACTCCGCGCGCCGTTCGGCCGAGGCCATGGTGGGATCGCATTTCGTCACGTTCGAGGAACTGGCCGCGGCCGGCGCGGCGATCATGCCGGAGTTTACGCCGGAATTCGAGCGTCTCGTCGCCTCGCAGCCGCCGGAGGACTTGGCGACCATCGTTTATACGTCCGGCACCACCGGCGAGCCGAAGGGCGCGATGATCCGGCAGGACGCCCTCGCGGCCATGCTGCGCAACGTCGAGGCCGCCAGCGCGGGGGTGTTCCGCCAGGACGACACCGTGCTGACCTTTCTGCCGCTCTCGCATGTCTTCGGCCGGCAGGACTCGCTGCTCATCCTCGTCTATGGCTGGCGGATGGTCTTCGCCGAGAGCGTGGAGAAGATCGTGGACAACCTCGCCCTCGTGCGGCCCACCATCATGGCGGCCGTGCCGCGCATCTTTGAGCGCGTGTATGCCCGCATCCTTCAGCAGGCCGACGAGAGTTCCGGGCTGAAGCGGAGCATCTTCCACTGGGCGTTGCGGGCGTCCACCGCCTACAACGACCGGGCCGCCGCCGGCGAGCCGGCCGGGCGCCTCGCCAAGGCCAAGCGCGACCTCGCCTGGAAGCTCGTCTTCTCCAAGGTGTATGAGCGCTTCGGCGGGCGGATGCGCTGGTTCATCTCCGGCGGCGCGGCGCTCGCGCCGGACATCTGGCGATTCCTGCGTGACGCCGGCCTCCACATCCTCGAGGGCTACGGCCTCACGGAGACCTGCGCCGGCTGCGTGCTCAACCCTTCGATCCGTCCGCTGCCCGGCACGGTGGGCCGGCCCATGGGCGACACCGAGGTGCGCATCGCGGATGACGGCGAAATTCTAGTGCGCACCGGCTCGCTTTTCTCCGGCTACTACAAGAACGAGGCCGACACGCGCGAGGCACTCGATCCCGACGGCTGGCTCCACACCGGCGACATCGGCGTCTTCAACGAGGACGGCTACCTCGTCATCACCGACCGCAAGAAAGATCTCCTCAAGACCAGCGACGGCCTCTACCACTCGCCGGCACGGGTCGAGAACCTCCTCAAGCTCGGCCGCTACGTGGCGCAGTGCCTGGTGATCGGCGAAAACCGCCACCACCTCACCGCGCTGATCGGCCTGGAGAAAGATCGTTTCCGCCTGGTGCTCGGCGTGCTCGGCCTGCGCGAGGACTGCACCGTGGCTGACCTCGCGCGTGCCAAGCACGCGCGCACCTTCGTGGAGAAGGACGTGGAGGCTGCCAACGCGCGCCTGCCGCGCAACGAGGCCATCCAGCAGTTCTTCCTCGTGCCTGAGGAATTCACGCAGGAGAACGGCCTGCTCACGCCCTCGCTGAAGGTGAAGCGCCAAGTGCTGCTCAAGCGCTACGCGAGGGAAATCGAGGAAATGTATGCGAGGTAGGATGCCGGCCGGCGGGCGCCCGCTCACTCAATCCCCCGCGTTTTCCCGCAGGATGCGGCGCACCTCCGCGATGGCCCCCGGCGAGGCAAGGATGCCCGTGTGGCTGGCGGGAACCATCGTCTCGCGGCGCGCCTGCGGCAGATGCGCGCTCTGGTAGCGCACCACGCCGTCGGAGCTTTGCTCGCGCGAGCCGCCGCGGCCACGGTCGCCGATGATCGAGTAGATCCGCGTGCGCCGCGCGTCGAGGGGCATGTCTCCCAGCGCGGCCACCAGCGGGCTGTGCGGGCCGAGCAGATACACGCTGCCCTCGACCCGGCGGTTTTTCCCGGCCAGCGCGCCGGGATTTCGCGCGATGACGCCCTGCATGTCGTCGCTCATCTGGCGCGGCAGGCGGCCCAGCCAGCGGCCGATGATGCCGGCGGGCGAGAGCACCATCTGGCTGCCGCGGTGCGGCGTCCCCGCGAAGACCACCGTGCGCACGTCGGGGCTCGCGCGGAAATAAAACGCCCGGCGCGCCAGCCGGCGCAGCCTCGGGTCCGCGTCCAGCGCATCGACGGGCACGCGCAGGAAGTGGCGGTAGTAGCGGTCGCCGCCGTCGCTCACCGCCAGCCGCGAGAGGATGCCGCCCATCGAGTGACCCACCAGCACTACGCGGCGCAGCGCCGGGTGCGCGCCGGCCGGGTCGAGCCGCCGGATGAACTCGCGCAGGTCATCGCGCAGCAGCATCGCCGAGAAGGGCACCGGCAGGGAGCTGGGGTAGAAGAAGACCCAGATCTGGTAGCGCCGCCGCACCTCGGGGTCGCCCAGCAGCGCGTTGTGCATCACGCGGAAGGTGCTCGGGTCGGAAAGCAGGCCGTGGACGAGCACGAGCGGCGTCTTGAGCGGCGTCGGCGGCTCGACCGGGAAGAGGCCCGAGAGCCCCACGTAGTCGTCCGCGCGCAGGAAGGCACTCAACCAGGCGCGGCGCGCGGTCTGCCGCGCCTCCGTGACGGCCACGGGCGTGGAATAATCGGCCGCCAGCGGCTCGGCGAATACCCGGGGCATGTCGAGCCGCGCGCGTTGT
>CALMOL010000151.1 GCA_937871685.1 uncultured Verrucomicrobiota bacterium | reverse complement strand
CACCCCGCCATGAAGACGAACCAGCCCCACCCGCCCGTCGAGAACCTGCCTCCCGGCGCGCCGCCGAGCGCGGGTGCGCCCGCCAACCTCGAGCGGACGCGCGAGATCCTCTTCGGCGCCACGCTGCGCGACATCGAGAAGCGCTTCGCCCGGATGGAGGAGCGTCTCACCCGCGAGTCGGCCGACGCGCGCGAGGAATTCCGCCGCCGCTTGGAAGCGCTGGAAGCGCACGCCAAGGGCGAGGTCGAGACCCTGTCCAGCCTGCTCGCCGCCGAGCGCGACGAGCGCGCCCGCCTCGTCAAGCAGCTCGCCGCCGAGCGCGCCGCCGCGCACGACTCGCTGGAGGAACGGCTCGCGCAGATGGGCGACGCCACCGGCAAGGCCCAGCGCGACCTCGCCACCCAAACGCGCGAGCAGGCCCGCGTGCTGGCCGAGGATCTGCGGCAAAAGTTCGACTCCCTTTCCGCCAAGCTTGCCCGCGAGGCCGACTCGCTGCGCGACGACAAGGCCGACCGCGCCGCGCTGGCCGACATGTTCTCCGAGCTGGCCCTGCGCCTGAACCGCGACCTTCCCGCGATGCCCGACCATCCTGATGGGCAGGGCTGAGTTTTTGCTGCAGGGGCACAGAGATCACAGAGGATGAACAAATGAGGCCCAACGATGAGCGTCCGGCTGAAAGATCGGTGATCTGCTTCCGCCCTTTGCCAGCGGCTTGTTCCCCTCCCCTGTGCTCTCTGTGCCTCTGTGGCTAAATCTTTCTGCCGATGAACGATCGCGCCGGCCATGGCAACGGGCGCTCCCTCCGCCCGGCCAACGGCGCGCCCTCCCCGCCGGCCGGCCCGGAATCACAGGCGCCGGGCGAGGCGAAGGCGTTCGAGGAATTGCGCTCCACGCTGCTCGGCCCGGAGCAGGCGCAGCTCGCCAAGCTGGCCGATCCGGAGGAGCAGGTGCGCATCGTTGCCGACGCCCTGCCCGGGGCGCTCGCGCGGCGCGGGGCCGGTGACCGCCTCCTCTCCGCGGCGCTGCGGCCGACGGTCGAGGACAACCTCGTCCAGACCATCCGCCGGCAGCCGAAGCTCTTCGCCGATCTCCTCGCGCCGATCCTCGCGCCGGGCATCCGCCGCGCCATCGCGCTGGCCTTCGAGGGCACGATGGCGGCCATCCAGCAGTTGACCGAGCAGACCTTCACTGCGCGCGGCATCCAGTGGCGCATGGAGGCGTGGCGCACGGGCGTGCCGGTGGGCGAGATCGCGCTGCGCCACACGCTGCGCTACCGCGTGGAGCAGGTGTTCCTCATCCACCGCGAGACGGGCGTGCTGCTGCAGTTCGTGGCCGTGCCCGGCGCGCCCGGGCCGGACTCCGACATGGTGAGCGCGATGCTCACGGCGCTCTCCCAGTTCGTGTCCGACGGATTCAAGGTCGGCGAGGGCGAGACCATCGGCGGGCTCACGGTGGGCGAGTTCACGCTATGGGTGGAGCGCGGGCCGCTCGCGTATCTGGCCGCCTCCATCCGCGGCACGCCGCCGGCCGACCTGCGCGAGGTGTTCCAGGACGCGCTGGACTCGATCCACCAACTGCAAGGCCAGGCGCTGGAAAAATTCTCCGGCGATCCCGCGCCTTTCGAGGCGTGCCGGCCCGAGCTGGAGGCGTGCCTGCGTTCAGAGTCCTCGGCGCCGGCGGCCAAGGCGAAGAAGGATCAATCGCAGCGCCGGCGGCGCTGGGCGCGGCAGTTGGCCGTCGCGGGCGTGGTGGCGGGCCTGCTGGCGTGGGGGACAAGGTCATGGCTCGCCACGCGGGATCGGCGCGAGGCGGCCCGGGAAGCGGCTCACGCGCAGCACGAGCAGGCGCGAAACTTTCTGGAGAAGCTGCGCCGTCGGCCTGGCCTCGTGGTTGCTTATGATGATTATCGCGCGGGCCGCCTGCGCTTGCTGGTGCTGCGCGACCCGCTCGCGGATGACCCCGCCGCCCTCGCGCTCGCCGCCGGCCTGGGCGACGAGGCCCACCTCGACATGCGCGTGGAGCCGTGGGTCTCGCTGCGCCCCGAGTTCGTGGAGCGGCGCGCGCGCGCGCGCTTCACGCCGCCGGACGGCGTGACGATGTCGTGCGACAACGCCGGCCGCCTCCGCGCCGAGGGCGAGGCGCGTTCCGCGTGGGTGCGGCGCTTCCGCCGCGAGGCCGGCGCGGTGCCGGGCGTGACGGAAGTGATCACCACCACGCTGGTGGACGGCGACGAGAAACGCTTCCGCGAGCTGAATCTGCGGCTGGAGTCCCTGCGCGTGCTCCTTTCCGGCGAGGAGGAGAAGCTGCGCCCCGAGCAAAGCGCCGCCCTCGGCGAGGCCGCCTCACTGGCGCGCGAGGCGGCCGCCGCCGCGGTGGCGATGGGGCGCGGGACGAAGTTGGAGGCGCGCGGCGAGATGTTCCGCGTCGCCGCGGCCGCGCGTGCCCTGGCTGCGCTGGACGCGCCGACGGTGACCTTGCGCGCCGCCCCGCCGCTCGACGGCAATCCAAACATCGTCTCGCTCCGCCTGCTCCTCACCGACGCCGGAGAGGATTGACGCGGCGTCTAGGATGGCGATGGACTCGTGGCGTCTGGCCCGGGCCGCGCGGCATTTCCTTCCATGCTAAAGAAAAAAATCTGCCTCCTCGGCGCCGTTGGCGTCGGGAAGACGAGTCTCGTCGCCCGCTTCGTGAAGAGCATCTTTTCCGAACGCTACCTCGCCACGGTCGGCGTGAAGATGGACAAAAAGACAATTCAAGCGGCGGATGGGCGCGAGCTGGAGCTGATGATTTGGGACGTGGCGGGTGACACCGCCGGGAAGCTGGCGCAATCGCCCTGGCTGCGCGGTGCGGCGGGCTTCCTCGTCGTGGTGGACGGCACCCGGCCCGCGACCCTCGACGACGCGCGGCTCATCCTGAGCGAGGCCGAGGCGATCCACGGTCCGGTGCCCGCGGTGATTGCCCTCAACAAGCACGATCTCGCCGGCGAATGGCAGTTGGACGAGGACGCGCGGAAAAACCCCGTGCCCGGTGGTAGTTCGACCTTCCTGACGAGTGCCCTGACGGGCGAGGGTGTCGAGACGGCCTTCCAGGCGCTGGCTGCACGGATGCTCGCGGTGCCGCCGGAAGGCCGCTGAGCCGGCCCGACGCGCGGTTCAGGGCCGTTGCCGGTTCCCCTCACTCTCGCGCCCGCTAGCTTTCCGACGATGAATCGCACCAAAGCCTTTTCCGCCGCCAGCGCTTCGGCGCGCCTCGCCCCCTTTTCCCTCGACCGCCGCGCGCCCAAGCCCGCGGACGTGCAGATCGAGATCCTTTTTTGCGGCGTCTGCCACTCCGACATTCACCAGGCCCGCGACGAGTGGCACAACACCATCTTTCCCTGCGTGCCCGGCCACGAGATCGTCGGCCGCGTCTCGGCCGTCGGGAACGGCGTCACCAAGTTCAAGGTGGGCGATCTCGTCGGCGTCGGCTGCCTGGTCGATTCCTGCCGCACCTGCCCGAACTGCCAGCGCGGCGAAGAGCAGCTCTGTGACAACGGTTTCACCCTTACCTACAACAGCGAGGACAAGCATCTCGGCGGCGTGACCTACGGCGGCTACTCCGAGCGTGTCATCGTCGATGAGTCCTTTGTCCTGCGCATCCCCGGAAATCTCGATCCCGCCGCCGTCGCGCCGCTGCTCTGCGCGGGCATCACCACCTACTCGCCGCTGCGCCAGTGGGACGTGCAGGCCGGGCAGAAGGTCGGCATCGTGGGCCTGGGCGGCCTCGGCCACATGGGCCTGAAGTTCGCCCACGCCCTCGGCACGCGGGCCGTCCTGTTCACCACCTCGCCCGGCAAGGCCGATGACGCCAGGCGCCTCGGAGCCGACGAGGTTGTCGTCTCGAAGAACGCCGCCGAAATGAAGGCGCACGCCGGTTCCTTCGACTTCATCCTCGACTGCGTTTCCGCCGACCACGACATCAACGCCTACCTCGAATTGCTCAAGCCCGACGGCGTCCTCGTCCTCGTCGGCGCGCCAGAGAAGCCGCTGCCCGTCTCGGCCTTCTCGCTTCTCATGCGTCGCCGCCGCCTGGCCGGCAGCCTCATCGGCGGCATCGCCGAGACCCAGGAGATGCTCGACTTCTGCGGCGAGCACGGCATCGCCTCCGATATCGAGCTAATCCCCATCCAGCAGATCAACGAGGCCTACGACCGCGTGCTGAAGAGCGACGTGAAATACCGCTTCGTCATCGACATGGCGTCGCTGAAATAGATCTGCGATTCGAGCGTCCGCGCCCGTCCAAGGCCCACTCCGCATGGTCGGCGGAAGACTTTGAAGTGCGGTGTCCCCGACACCGCTTTCAATTCGTGGCCGCGGCCTACATGCGAAA
>CALMOL010000150.1 GCA_937871685.1 uncultured Verrucomicrobiota bacterium | reverse complement strand
GGATTGCGCTGGGCAGCGTCCGCGGCAGCTTCCGCGTGCCATGCGAGCCGTCGTGCAGCGCGTCTCCCGGGCCGGCGTCGCCGTCGCGGGCGGCCCGGCGCGCACGATCAGCCGCGGCCTCGTGGTGCTGCTCGGCGTGACGCACGCGGACACCGCCGCAGAAGCCGATTGGCTGGCGCGCAAGGCGGCCGCGCTACGCATCTTCCCGGATGATGAGGGCAAGATGAACCGCTCGGTCACCGAGCTCGGCGGCGAGGCGCTGGTGGTGAGCCAGTTCACGCTCCACGGCGACGCGCGCAAGGGCGCGCGCCCCTCGTTCCTCGCCGCCGCGCGGCCGGAGCAGGCGCGGCCGCTCTACGAGCACTTCGTGCGCGCGCTGGAGACGGTCGTCGGGCGGCCGGTGGTCACCGGCGAGTTTGGCGCGGACATGCTCGTGGAAATCCACAACGACGGCCCCGTGACCCTCCTCCTTGACACGGCGGAGCGGAGCTGACGCCGGCGCCGGGCGGGCGTGATTGGGTTCACGAGCACCACCTTCCCTTCCAGCAGTTTGCGGAAGGCCGGGCGCGTTTTGGAGTGCGGTGGCTTGCCACCGCTCTGGGTCGGCGCCGCTTGCTGCGCCAGGGGCGGCGCACCGGAGCAGAACACCCTCGCCGGACATCCGCGACCCATCACCGCCGAGGCCGACCCTGCGGCGGCAAGCCACCTTGCCCAGAGCGGTGGCAAGCCACCGCACTCCAAAACGTCGGCGACCATCCGCAAGCGCCTCGACCAGCGCGGAAAACAAGCGGGGCCGGCTGCGATCAGCCGGCCCGCCAGGATTTTGGAATGGAAGCGGGCCTCAGCCCACGGCGCGGCGGATTACCCCTTCCTGCCGTCGCCGCCCTCGGCCTGCTTCTTCTGCTCGGCTTTCGCGGCGTCCGGATCGACGATGACCTCGTCCTTCACCTCGACGGCAGGGCGGTCCACCCACTCGATGAAGGCCATCTGGGCGGCGTCGCCCAGGCGCGGCCCGAGCTTCACGATGCGGCAGTAGCCGCCGGCGCGGGTGGCGCTCAGCGGGGCGATCACCTCGAAGAGGCGCTTCACCATCGCGCGCTGGCGCAGCTTCGAGAGCGCGAGGCCCTTGTGGTGCAGCGTGCCCTTCTTGCCGAGCGTGACGAGCTTCTCGGCGTAGGGGCGCAAGGCCTTGGCCTTGGCGACGGTGGTGCGGATGCGGCCGTGCTCGATGAGCGAGCAGGCGAGGTTGGCCATCAGGGATTTGCGATGCGCCGCCGGGCGTCCCAGCTTGTGGCGCGTGTCTCCGTGTCTCATGGGGAGGAAATAGGAAAGGGGTTTTGGGAAAGGGGCAGGCGCCAGCCATCGTGGCCGGCGCCCGGGGAATCAAGCCGCGCGAGAGAAAATCAGGCGATCTTCTCGATGGCCGCCGCCGCGGCGGGGGTGAGGTCCACCATGCCGGAGTCGAACTTCATGCCGAGGGTGAGCCCGAGCTGGCCGAGCTTGTCCTTGATCTCGTTGAGCGACTTCTTGCCGAAGTTGCGATACTTGAGCATCTCGGCCTCCGACTTCATGGCGAGCTGGCCCACGGTCGTGATGTTCGCGTTGTTCAGGCAGTTCGCCGCGCGCACGGAAAGCTCGATCTCGTTGACCGACATGTTGAGGAGCTTCTTCAGCTTGGCGTTCTCCTGGCTCTCCTCGCGCTTGCCGGGCTCGAACTCGATCACCGTCTCGTCGTATTCCACGAACGGATCGAGGTGGCGGCGCAGGATGGCGGAGGCCTGCTGGAGGGCGCTCTCCGGCGACACGCGGCCGTCCGTGGTGATCTCCAGGATGAGCTTGTCGTAATCGGTGCGCTGGCCCACGCGGGTGTTCTCCACGGCGTATTTCACGCGCGTGACGGGCGAGAAGATCGAGTCGATCGGGATCACGCCGATGGCGGTGTCCGGGCGCTTGTTCTCGTCGCCGGTGGCGAAGCCGCGGCCGCGGCGCACTTCGATCTCCATCTCCAGCTTGCCCTTGCGGTCGAGCGTGCAGATGTGCTGATCCTTGTTCAAAACCTCGCAGCCCATCACTTCCTGGATGTCGCCGGCGGTCACGGCGCCGTCGCGGCTCACCAGGAGCTGGAGCGTGCGCGACTCGTGGTCGTGGATGACGAATTTGATGCGCTTGAGGTTCAGGACGATGTCCGTGACATCCTCGACGACTCCGGGCAGCGACTGGAACTCGTGCGCGGCGCCATTGATCTTGACGGAAGTGATGGCCGCGCCTTCCAGGGAGGAGAGCAGCACGCGGCGCAGGGAGTTGCCGATGGTGTGGCCGTAGCCAGACTCAAAGGGCTCCGCGGTGAAAATGCCGAAGTTGGGGCGGTCGCCGAAGAGCTCTTTCGAGACTCGCTTGGGCATTTCGATGTATCCGAGGCGGATAGGCATGGTGTATGGGGTCTGTCGTCAGCACCGGGTTACCCCTGGCGAGTCCGCCATGCCCACCAGGGGCACGGCACAAGGACCAACGGGCTGGAGGATTTGCTCGCTTGATGTTCCCCTTCCGCCCGCCGGGGCGGGAAAAAGGGCCGGCACGGTAGCCGTTTCTGGGGCGAGCGCAAATCCGACGGGCGGTCACGAGCATCCGAAGCGAAGGAATCCTTGTCAGCGGCCGGCGGACGTTCACGGCCGGTTTGCTTTGCCCGGCGCGGCCCCGATGGTCCCGGCGGCCATGAAATTCTCCTCCTTCATCTCCTCGGCCCCGGCTGCCCGGCCGGAGGGCGCGCAC
The DNA here is from genome assembly GCA_937871685.1 of uncultured Verrucomicrobiota bacterium. Taxonomy (GTDB): domain Bacteria; phylum Verrucomicrobiota; class Verrucomicrobiia; order Chthoniobacterales; family SZAS-18; genus SZAS-18. The sequence continues at coordinate 7,289 of CALMOL010000150.1, read as the reverse complement.
CACGACATCGTAGTGTCCTCGCGCGTTCGCTTCGCGCGCAACGTCACCCATCGCCCCTTCCCGGGCTGGGCCAAGAAGGCCGACCGCCTCGCTGTGCTCGACGCCCTCAAGCCGGCCGTCGAGGCGCTGCCGCAGATGGAGGACGCCTTCTCCGAATACCTCCAGGAGCTGTCCGCCACCGAGAAGCAGATCCTCGTCGAGCGCCACCTCATTTCCCGCGAGCACGCCGCCAAGAGCACCGGCTCCGCCGTGGTCATCTCGCGCGAGCAAACGCTCTCCATCATGGTCAACGAGGAGGACCACCTGCGCATGCAGTCCATCCTCCCCGGCTTCCAACTGCGCGCCGTGTTCCGCGCCATCGACGAGGCCGACACGCGCCTGGAGGAAACGCTCGACTACGCCTTCAACCCCAAGCTCGGCTACCTCACCGCCTGCCTGACCAACGTCGGCACCGGCATGCGCGCCTCCGCCATGCTCCACCTGCCCGCGCTCGTGCTGAATGAGCAGGTCAACCAGGTCATCCAGGCCGTGAACAAGATCGGCCTCGCCGTGCGCGGCCTCTACGGCGAGGGCTCCGAGGCGATGGGCAACCTCTTCCAGATCTCCAACCAGACCACGCTGGGCGAGCGTGAGGAAGACATCCTCAACCGCCTCGGCAAGGTCATCGAGCAGATCATCGAGGCCGAGCAAAGCGCCCGCGACACCCTTTCCCGCAAGCGCCCCGGCACCCTGCTCGACCAGGTCGGCCGCGCCTTCGGCATCCTGCGCTACGCCCATTCCATCAACTCAAAGGAAGCGCTCAACCTCCTCTCCTTCGTGCGCCTCGGGGCCGACCTCGGCTACTTCCCCGCCGAGCACCGCGCCAACGTGGACGACCTCTTCACCGAGACCCAGCCCGCGCACCTCCAGCGCACCGCCGCCCAAAAGCTCACCGCCGACGAGCGCGACGCCCTGCGCTCCGAGATCATCCGCACCAAGCTCGAGAACCTGCCCGCGCCCGAGCCGCCCGCCGAGAAGCCCGAAAAGGCGAGCGAGGAAGAGGCCTGATCCCGGCCGGCGATTGGCAATTTGCCATGCCTGCCGATGAAGGCGGAACCAACGGCAGAAAGGGGAGTCATATATAGGCGCGACCGATGATGAAAGAAGGGGCGTTGGATGAACCCTTGGTCGCTGCTTAAGCCGCGACAGCGGCGATCCGAACGTAGCCCCGCGCTTCAGCGCGGGGTCCGGGCATCCAAAGCGCGCCCGTCGCGTCAGCGACGGTTGAGCGCACTCTATGAAGCCCCCCGACGAAGCCGTCGGCAGGTGGATGGCGCGGTCCCCGCGCCATGGGTGGCATGAGGGCTGCCTGGATTCTCGCCCGAAAGCCAGGGAACCCTTTTCTCCTCGACTGGCGCGGGGATCGCATCATCCACCTCGGAACAGCACTTTCGCCGGAAGGCTATTAGACGTGACCGCGTAAAAGCGGGCGCTCCCTTTCGGAAGCGCCCGCTGGGTTTGGGACTTGTCGGGCTTAATGCCCCTCAACTGCCTCGCGGTCTGCAACGCTCACGCCGCCTGCGCCAGCGGCATCGCGCCGGCCGCCTCGCCCGCCGTGCCGCTCATCGGCACCATGACCGCCGCGTTCGCCGGCGTTGTCGGGGCCGCGGGACCGCCCGATCCCCCCGTGGCCGCGGCGAGGGCACTCTTGGCCGCCTTGAGCGCCAAGTTGGCAGCGCGCGTTTCGCGGGCCCGCTGGGCGCGCTGGGCCACGTGCTCGCGCAGCGGCTCCAGCGCCGGGTCCATGCCCGCGGGCGTGCTGCCGAGCACGAGCACGCGGTAGGCCGCCAGCGCGGCCGCGTAGCAATCACTTTGCAAGCTGGACATCGTGTCCTTGACCTGCTGCGCGAGCAGCAGGAGATCGCGGCGAAACTCCGCCAATTCTCCGCGCGTTTGCCAGTCGCGCAGGGTATCGGCGGGGTGGAGCATCGCGGGCACGAGGTCGGCGTGCTCCTCGATGAGCGTGGCATACAATCCAGTGAAGGATTCGTTGGAGGGACCCATCGTCAGGAGCTCCCGGCGCTCCGTCTCGGTGAGGGGCTGGAGCACCGTGGCAAGCTCGGTCTTGAGCGCCTGCGCGGCGGTGTGGATGGAGTGCCACTTTTCGGTGGTCACGATGATGGGAGTGCGGTTCGAGCGCACCCGGGACTTCAGGTTCATTTTCATGGCTGTGTCGTGTCTGTCGCGGGGTCTTTTCAATGGCTTCCCAAAAGCGGCGCCGCGGCGCCGCTTTTGGGAAGCCATTGAAAAGACCCCGCGACAGACACGACACAGCCATGAAAATGAACCTGAAGTCCCGGGTGCGCTCGAACCGCACTCCCATCATCGTGACCACCGAAAAGTGGCACTCCATCCACACCGCCGCGCAGGCGCTCAAGACCGAGCTTGCCACGGTGCTCCAGCCCCTCACCGAGACGGAGCGCCGGGAGCTCCTGACGATGGGTCCCTCCAACGAATCCTTCACTGGATTGTATGCCACGCTCATCGAGGAGCACGCCGACCTCGTGCCCGCGATGCTCCACCCCGCCGATACCCTGCGCGACTGGCAAACGCGCGGAGAATTGGCGGAGTTTCGCCGCGATCTCCTGCTGCTCGCGCAGCAGGTCAAGGACACGATGTCCAGCTTGCAAAGTGATTGCTACGCGGCCGCGCTGGCGGCCTACCGCGTGCTCGTGCTCGGCAGCACGCCCGCGGGCATGGACCCGGCGCTGGAGCCGCTGCGCGAGCACGTGGCCCAGCGCGCCCAGCGGGCCCGCGAAACGCGCGCTGCCAACTTGGCGCTCAAGGCGGCCAAGAGTGCCCTCGCCGCGGCCACGGGGGGATCGGGCGGTCCCGCGGCCCCGACAACGCCGGCGAACGCGGCGGTCATGGTGCCGATGAGCGGCACGGCGGGCGAGGCGGCCGGCGCGATGCCGCTGGCGCAGGCGGCGTGAGCGTTGCAGACCGCGAGGCAGTTGAGGGGCATTAAGCCCGACAAGTCCCAAACCCAGCGGGCGCTTCCGAAAGGGAGCGCCCGCTTTTACGCGGTCACGTCTAATAGCCTTCCGGCGAAAGTGCTGTTCCGAGGTGGATGATGCGATCCCCGCGCCAGTCGAGGAGAAAAGGGTTCCCTGGCTTTCGGGCGAGAATCCAGGCAGCCCTCATGCCACCCATGGCGCGGGGACCGCGCCATCCACCTGCCGACGGCTTCGTCGGGGGGCTTCATAGAGTGCGCTCAACCGTCGCTGACGCGACGGGCGCGCTTTGGATGCCCGGACCCCGCGCTGAAGCGCGGGGCTACGTTCGGATCGCCGCTGTCGCGGCTTAAGCAGCGACCAAGGGTTCATCCAACGCCCCTTCTTTCATCATCGGTCGCGCCTATATATGACTCCCCTTTCTGCCGTTGGTTCCGCCTTCATCGGCAGGCATGGCAAATTGCCAATCGCCGGCCGGGATCAGGCCTCTTCCTCGCTCGCCTTTTCGGGCTTCTCGGCGGGCGGCTCGGGCGCGGGCAGGTTCTCGAGCTTGGTGCGGATGATCTCGGAGCGCAGGGCGTCGCGCTCGTCGGCGGTGAGCTTTTGGGCGGCGGTGCGCTGGAGGTGCGCGGGCTGGGTCTCGGTGAAGAGGTCGTCCACGTTGGCGCGGTGCTCGGCGGGGAAGTAGCCGAGGTCGGCCCCGAGGCGCACGAAGGAGAGGAGGTTGAGCGCTTCCTTTGAGTTGATGGAATGGGCGTAGCGCAGGATGCCGAAGGCGCGGCCGACCTGGTCGAGCAGGGTGCCGGGGCGCTTGCGGGAAAGGGTGTCGCGGGCGCTTTGCTCGGCCTCGATGATCTGCTCGATGACCTTGCCGAGGCGGTTGAGGATGTCTTCCTCACGCTCGCCCAGCGTGGTCTGGTTGGAGATCTGGAAGAGGTTGCCCATCGCCTCGGAGCCCTCGCCGTAGAGGCCGCGCACGGCGAGGCCGATCTTGTTCACGGCCTGGATGACCTGGTTGACCTGCTCATTCAGCACGAGCGCGGGCAGGTGGAGCATGGCGGAGGCGCGCATGCCGGTGCCGACGTTGGTCAGGCAGGCGGTGAGGTAGCCGAGCTTGGGGTTGAAGGCGTAGTCGAGCGTTTCCTCCAGGCGCGTGTCGGCCTCGTCGATGGCGCGGAACACGGCGCGCAGTTGGAAGCCGGGGAGGATGGACTGCATGCGCAGGTGGTCCTCCTCGTTGACCATGATGGAGAGCGTTTGCTCGCGCGAGATGACCACGGCGGAGCCGGTGCTCTTGGCGGCGTGCTCGCGGGAAATGAGGTGGCGCTCGACGAGGATCTGCTTCTCGGTGGCGGACAGCTCCTGGAGGTATTCGGAGAAGGCGTCCTCCATCTGCGGCAGCGCCTCGACGGCCGGCTTGAGGGCGTCGAGCACAGCGAGGCGGTCGGCCTTCTTGGCCCAGCCCGGGAAGGGGCGATGGGTGACGTTGCGCGCGAAGCGAACGCGCGAGGACACTACGATGTCGTGGTGCGCGCCCTCCGGCCGGGCAGCCGGGGCCGAGGAGATGAAGGAGGAGAATTTCATGGCCGCCGGGACCATCGGGGCCGCGCCGGGCAAAGCAAACCGGCCGTGAACGTCCGCCGGCCGCTGACAAGGATTCCTTCGCTTCGGATGCTCGTGACCGCCCGTCGGATTTGCGCTCGCCCCAGAAACGGCTACCGTGCCGGCCCTTTTTCCCGCCCCGGCGGGCGGAAGGGGAACATCAAGCGAGCAAATCCTCCAGCCCGTTGGTCCTTGTGCCGTGCCCCTGGTGGGCATGGCGGACTCGCCAGGGGTAACCCGGTGCTGACGACAGACCCCATACACCATGCCTATCCGCCTCGGATACATCGAAATGCCCAAGCGAGTCTCGAAAGAGCTCTTCGGCGACCGCCCCAACTTCGGCATTTTCACCGCGGAGCCCTTTGAGTCTGGCTACGGCCACACCATCGGCAACTCCCTGCGCCGCGTGCTGCTCTCCTCCCTGGAAGGCGCGGCCATCACTTCCGTCAAGATCAATGGCGCCGCGCACGAGTTCCAGTCGCTGCCCGGAGTCGTCGAGGATGTCACGGACATCGTCCTGAACCTCAAGCGCATCAAATTCGTCATCCACGACCACGAGTCGCGCACGCTCCAGCTCCTGGTGAGCCGCGACGGCGCCGTGACCGCCGGCGACATCCAGGAAGTGATGGGCTGCGAGGTTTTGAACAAGGATCAGCACATCTGCACGCTCGACCGCAAGGGCAAGCTGGAGATGGAGATCGAAGTGCGCCGCGGCCGCGGCTTCGCCACCGGCGACGAGAACAAGCGCCCGGACACCGCCATCGGCGTGATCCCGATCGACTCGATCTTCTCGCCCGTCACGCGCGTGAAATACGCCGTGGAGAACACCCGCGTGGGCCAGCGCACCGATTACGACAAGCTCATCCTGGAGATCACCACGGACGGCCGCGTGTCGCCGGAGAGCGCCCTCCAGCAGGCCTCCGCCATCCTGCGCCGCCACCTCGATCCGTTCGTGGAATACGACGAGACGGTGATCGAGTTCGAGCCCGGCAAGCGCGAGGAGAGCCAGGAGAACGCCAAGCTGAAGAAGCTCCTCAACATGTCGGTCAACGAGATCGAGCTTTCCGTGCGCGCGGCGAACTGCCTGAACAACGCGAACATCACGACCGTGGGCCAGCTCGCCATGAAGTCGGAGGCCGAGATGCTCAAGTATCGCAACTTCGGCAAGAAGTCGCTCAACGAGATCAAGGACAAGCTCGGCCAGCTCGGGCTCACCCTCGGCATGAAGTTCGACTCCGGCATGGTGGACCTCACCCCCGCCGCGGCGGCGGCCATCGAGAAGATCGCCTGATTTTCTCTCGCGCGGCTTGATTCCCCGGGCGCCGGCCACGATGGCTGGCGCCTGCCCCTTTCCCAAAACCCCTTTCCTATTTCCTCCCCATGAGACACGGAGACACGCGCCACAAGCTGGGACGCCCGGCGGCGCATCGCAAATCCCTGATGGCCAACCTCGCCTGCTCGCTCATCGAGCACGGCCGCATCCGCACCACCGTCGCCAAGGCCAAGGCCTTGCGCCCCTACGCCGAGAAGCTCGTCACGCTCGGCAAGAAGGGCACGCTGCACCACAAGGGCCTCGCGCTCTCGAAGCTGCGCCAGCGCGCGATGGTGAAGCGCCTCTTCGAGGTGATCGCCCCGCTGAGCGCCACCCGCGCCGGCGGCTACTGCCGCATCGTGAAGCTCGGGCCGCGCCTGGGCGACGCCGCCCAGATGGCCTTCATCGAGTGGGTGGACCGCCCTGCCGTCGAGGTGAAGGACGAGGTCATCGTCGATCCGGACGCCGCGAAAGCCGAGCAGAAGAAGCAGGCCGAGGGCGGCGACGGCAGGAAGGGGTAATCCGCCGCGCCGTGGGCTGAGGCCCGCTTCCATTCCAAAATCCTGGCGGGCCGGCTGATCGCAGCCGGCCCCGCTTGTTTTCCGCGCTGGTCGAGGCGCTTGCGGATGGTCGCCGACGTTTTGGAGTGCGGTGGCTTGCCACCGCTCTGGGCAAGGTGGCTTGCCGCCGCAGGGTCGGCCTCGGCGGTGATGGGTCGCGGATGTCCGGCGAGGGTGTTCTGCTCCGGTGCGCCGCCCCTGGCGCAGCAAGCGGCGCCGACCCAGAGCGGTGGCAAGCCACCGCACTCCAAAACGCGCCCGGCCTTCCGCAAACTGCTGGAAGGGAAGGTGGTGCTCGTGAACCCAATCACGCCCGCCCGGCGCCGGCGTCAGCTCCGCTCCGCCGTGTCAAGGAGGAGGGTCACGGGGCCGTCGTTGTGGATTTCCACGAGCATGTCCGCGCCAAACTCGCCGGTGACCACCGGCCGCCCGACGACCGTCTCCAGCGCGCGCACGAAGTGCTCGTAGAGCGGCCGCGCCTGCTCCGGCCGCGCGGCGGCGAGGAACGAGGGGCGCGCGCCCTTGCGCGCGTCGCCGTGGAGCGTGAACTGGCTCACCACCAGCGCCTCGCCGCCGAGCTCGGTGACCGAGCGGTTCATCTTGCCCTCATCATCCGGGAAGATGCGTAGCGCGGCCGCCTTGCGCGCCAGCCAATCGGCTTCTGCGGCGGTGTCCGCGTGCGTCACGCCGAGCAGCACCACGAGGCCGCGGCTGATCGTGCGCGCCGGGCCGCCCGCGACGGCGACGCCGGCCCGGGAGACGCGCTGCACGACGGCTCGCATGGCACGCGGAAGCTGCCGCGGACGCTGCCCAGCGCAATCC
>CALMOL010000149.1 GCA_937871685.1 uncultured Verrucomicrobiota bacterium | reverse complement strand
GCTTCGACGCGGCGGCGTTTCGCGTCGTGTGGTGGGGGGCGGCCCTCGTCGTGGCGCTCGCCAACGCCATCTTTCTCCAGCGCGAGCGCGCCCGCGCCGGCCGCGACACGCCCTTCCTGAATCCTGGCCTCGCCGCCGCCGTGCGCGCCGCCGCCCCGGCCCTCCTCGCGGGCGGCCTCGTGCCGATGCTGGCGCGGAGCGAATCCTTCCCCACCGCCGTCTGGTGGACGGTCTTCTACGGCTTGGCGCTCCTTTCGATGTCTCACTTCGCGCCCGGGGGAATCATCCGCCTGGGCCTGGCCTTCCTCGCGGCTGGCCTGCTCTCCATCCGGTGGCCGGACGCGCTGGCCGGCTTGGCGCGCGCCGTGTCCTCCGAGCCGGGTGGCCTGGAGCCCGACTCCGAGGTGCTGGCGAATCTTTACATGGCGGCCACCTTCGGGCTGTTCCACCTCGCCTACGCCGCCGCCGTGGCTTTCTCGGCGCGGCGGATGGATCCCGCCGCCGATGTTTGACCTCGACAAGCTCGACAAGACCATCCACGAGCGCGGACGGCTCGGCATCATGACCCTGCTCGCGGCGCGCTCGCCGTGGACCTTCCAGGACCTCAAGGCAGAACTGAAAATGAGCGACGGCAACCTTGTCACCCACCTGCGCACGCTCCACCAGGCCGGCCTCGTGGCCGTCACCCGCGAAGTGTTCGACCGACCGCAGACGACTTATGCCCTCACCGCACGCGGAAAGAAGGCCTTCCAGGAATACCTCGCCGTGCTCGAGCAGATCGTCCGGGCTTCCCGCGGCTAAAAAAATTTGGCCTTAAGCTTTGTATTGCAAAGTATCATGAACACGCCCCTGCCCCGCCGCACCATCCGCATCCTGCCGCCGCCGGCGGCGGGCCTCCCTCGCCCCTCAGCCCTCAGCCCTCAACCTCCGCCCCTCGCGCCGCGCTTCCGCGTCGTCGTCGCCTCGCACCTCGGGATGTGCTTCGGCGTGCGCGACGCCCTCGCCGCCGCCGAGCGCCTCGCGGCGCTTGGGCCGCTGACGGTTCTCGGCGAGTTGGTCCATAACCCGCTCGTGCGCGAGCGCCTCGCCGCCCGTGGCGTGGGCGAGGCATCGCTCGACACCCTGCCCGGCGCGACCGCATCCACCGTGATGGTCACGGCCCACGGCGCCAGCAGGCGTGACCTCGCCGCGTGGCGCGACGCTGGACGCCAGATCGAAGACGGCACCTGCCCACTGGTGCGCCTCGCTCACGGCAAGCTTGCGCGGCTTGTCGGCGAGGGATTTCACCCGGTCGTGGTCGGCCGGCGCGGGCATGTCGAGGTGCGCGGTCTCACGGGCGACCATCCCGGCGCCGTGGTGGTCGAAGAAGAAGCAGATGCCACGCTGCTCCCGCCCGATGGCACTCCGCTGGGCGTCGTGTCCCAGACCACGCAGCCGGCCGAGCGCGTGGCGCGCCTGCTGGAAGCGATTCGCCTCGCGCGACCCGGTTCGCCCCTGCGCTTCGTGGACACCGTTTGCCAACCCACGAAGGACCGGCAGCGCGCGCTCCGCGCCCTGCTGCAAGAGTGCGACGCCGTCGTGGTCATCGGCGGCCGGGGATCGCACAACACGCGCCAGCTCGCGGCCGCGGCCGAGGCGGCCGGCGTCCGCGCGTGGCACGTCGAGCGCCCAGAAGAAGTGGACGCCGCCTGGCTGGTCGGGGCGCGCGCCGTGGGCGTGACGGCCGGCACTTCGACGCTGCCGGAAACCGTGGACGCCGTGGTGGCGCGCCTCCACGCGATCGCCGCGGGGAAGGAGGATGCCCGATGAACGCGCGCCGCTGGATGGATTGGTTCGAGCAAAATCGCCTCGGCCGACCGGAGCCGGAGTGGCACGTCCCCTGCCCCACCGCGCCCGAGGCGCGGGCGGCGCTCGCCCGCTCGCTTGCGCACTTCCAACTCGGCGAAAGCGGTGACGGCCAGCATCTCCTGGCCGCCGCTCGGAAGACTTGGCCCGACGACGCGGCGTATCTCGCCGCGCTGGAGACGTTCCTTGGCGAGGAACACGCGCACGCCGCGCTGCTGGCGCGCCTGGTGGAGCGTCATGGCGGTGTCTTGGTGCGACGGCACTGGACCCACGGAGCCTTCCGGGTGGTGCGCCAGATTTTCGGCGCGCGGTGGGAGCTACAGGTGCTCGCGACGGCGGAGATCGTGGGCGCCGCGTATTACCGCATCCTGCACCGCCGCTCGCGCGACCCGGTGCTGGAGCAAGCCTGCGCGCTGATCCTGCGCGACGAGGCGGGGCACCTCGCCTTCCACCTGGATCGCTTCGGCACTGAGCAAGCCGACTGGCTGCCGCTCGCTCGTTCGATTTGGGCGACGCAGTTCCAGCTTCTGCTCCTGGCCGTTTCTGCCGCGGCTTGGTGGGATCACCGCCACGCCCTGCACGCGCTCCGGGCGCGAAAGACGGAATGGACGCGCGAGGTGCGGCGCGAGGGCGCGGCGTTTCTCGGCGGCATCGCCGCGCGCGCCGCGGAACTCACGGCGGCGCGGGTCCGCCCCTTTCCGCCGCCCAGAGCGCCTGATCCCATTGAGCTTGGACCCGTTTCTCGCTGACGTGGAAGCCCGGCAACACCCCTTCCACGCGCTTGTCCCACATGTGTCGGCCAACGCCGCAGGCGTTGCGAACGGCGGGGCGCGGCCAATGCCGCCACGGATCGCGTTTGCCGCTCTCGAATCCGCGCCCACGTTGGCGCGCGATGCTGCGCGCCCTCCCGCTTCTCCTCGCCGCGGTGCTGGCTTTACCGGCCTGCACGCGGCGCGAGACGGCCGTGGATCGCGGCAACCGCTCCCAGATCCTCCATCTCGGCAACGCCGCCGAGCCCTCCGACCTCGATCCGCAGACCAACCTCGGCGTGCCCGAGGGCAAGATCCTCTACGCGCTCTTCGAGGGGCTCACGTCCTACGATCCCGTCACGCTGGAGCCGCGGCCAGCCGGCGCCACGCGCTGGGAGACCTCGCCCGACGGCATCACCTGGCGCTTTTTCCTGCGCCCCGGCGCGAAGTGGTCCAACGGCGATCCCATCACCGCCGAGGACTGGGTGTGGTCGTTCCGCCGCCTGCTCACGCCGAGCGTGGCGGCGCAGTTCGCGCACAACGCCTATCCCATCGCCGGCGCGGAGGAATACCACCTCGGCCGCTCGAAGGACATCAATTCGGTCGGCGTGCGTGCCGCGGACGCGATGACGCTGGAGTTCACCCTGCGCGCGCCGACCTCCTACTGGGCCAGCGCGCTCTGCGGCTTCAACCTCCTGCCCGTGCACCGTCGCACGCTGGAAAAATTCGGCGGCGACACCAGGCCGAACACGCCCTGGACCCGCCCGGAAAACATGGTGTGCAACGGCCCCTTCCGCCTGCGCGAGTGGCGCGTGAACGACGTGGTCGTCGTGGAGCCGAACCCGCACTACTGGGACGCCGCGCGCGTGCGACTCCGGGAGATCCACTTCTATCCCGTGGACAACGAGGAGACCGAGGAGCGGATGTTCCGCGCCGGCCAGCTCCACGCGACCTTCAACGTGCCGGTCTTGAAGTTCGACAAGTATCGCGCCGAGGAGCCGGGGTTGCTGCGCCTCACGCCGTATCTCGGCACCTACTACTTCATGTTCAACGCGCGGCGCGCGCCGTTCGACAATCCGCTCGTGCGCCGCGCCCTGGCGCTGGCGCTGGACCGGAAGTCCATCGTCGAGAACGTGGCCCGCGGCGGCCAGGCGCCGGCGTTCGGCTTTACCCCGCCGGGCGTGGGCGGCTACGAGCCGGGCGAGGGCTTGCGCTATGACCCCGAGGAGGCGCGCCGCTTGCTCGCCGAGGCGGGATTCCCGGGCGGGAAGGGCGCGCCGTCCATCGAGCTGCTCTTCAACACTTCGGAGCAGCACCGCCCCATCTGCGAAGCCGCGCAGGCCATGTGGAAGCGCGAGCTGGGCCTCGACGTGCGCCTTAATAATCAGGAATGGAAGGTGTATCTCACCTCGATGAAGCAGGGCGACTTCATGATTACGCGCGCCGGCTGGATCGCGTTCCTGCCCGACCCACACGAGTTTGCCCAGACCTTCAAGCTAGACGCCGGCAACAACTACGGCCGCTGGAGCGACCCCGAATACGACCGCCTGCTGCATGAGTCCGAGCGCACCGCCGACAACGCCGCGCGCTTCGCCCTGCTTCGCCAGGCCGACGCGATCTTCGCCCGCTCCGCGCCGGTCTGCCCGGTGATGTTCTACACGCGCACGTTGCTGCTGCGGCCCTCCGTGAAAGGCTGGCTGGGAAACCCGCTCGACTTCCGCCCCTACAAGGAAATGTGGCTGGAGGGCGACGGTCCCACATCCGGCAAGCAGACTGCTGCTCGTTGAACAGTCGAAAGCGGACTCCTGTGAGCGCGCCTGACTTCGATCATCTCGGATTGATGCTCGAGCCTGTTCCCCAGCGCAACGGCTGGCACCGAGGGCCCCTTCGGGCACGACCGTGCACTGTCGATGACTGGGAGCAGATGAAGGCGCTGGCGAGGCGAGCGCGCGCCGAACCCACCGCTAGAGCGTTTTCGATTCGAGTGGTCGCGCCTCGCGGGCGGCGGCTGGCGGAGGGCCCGCGGCGTTTTGGAGGGCG
>CALMOL010000148.1:6541-9164 GCA_937871685.1 uncultured Verrucomicrobiota bacterium | reverse complement strand
GTCGGCGGCCGCCCGCGGGGCGTTTCCCCCCCGGCGGGGGTCCCCGCCGCCCCCCCCCCCCCCCACGCCAAAACGCGCTTGGCCTTCCGCAAGCCAGCCGGAGCGACGCAAGTGCCAAACGATTTTCGCGGTGCTCAACAAGCCTCTTTTCCGATGTTTTGGTCGGGCGTTGGACCAATTTCGTCGGGTGCCCGACCGATTTGCTAGGTCATTGGGCTTCTCCGACAAGGCGTTCGCCCCGATTCCAGGGACGGAGCGCACCCGCGCCTCCCCGGCCTTGCCCTCGGGCAAGCCGAGTGTTCAAAACGGAAACATCTCGTCTTGCGTCTCCTTCGGGGGCGCGGGCTGGCCTCTGCCCTCGGCGGCGCGGCGGGCCTCGGCGCGGTATTCGCTCAGCAAGCCGCGAAACTCGCAGCGCTCCAGCTCGGCGATCACGGCCGGGTAGTCCGGCTCGACGCGCAGGGTCTCCAGCGGCTTGGGCAGGGGCAGGTCGCGGTCGAGGCGGACCATCTCGCGGTTTTGCGTGATCTGGTCGTGCGCGGCGGCGAGCTTGGCGCGGAGCTTCTCGTTTGGGACGCGCGCGAGGTCGTCGATCCAATCCGCGAGGCGGCCGTGCGCGCGGATCAAGCCGGCGGCGGTCTTCTGGCCCACGCCGGGGACGCCGGGGATGTTGTCCGACGAGTCGCCGGTGAGGGCGAGCACGTCGTGAATGCACTCGGGCGGCACGCCCCACTTGGCCTCGACGGCGGCGGCATCGATCAGCGCGAACTGCACGTCGGGCGCCGGCAGGTCGGGCTTGTTCGTGGAATAGATTTTGATCTGCGGGCCGGCCAAAGCGAGCAGGTCCTTGTCGTTGGTGGCGAGGACGCACTCGTGGCCGGCCGAGCAGGCGGCGCAGGCGTAGGAAGCGATGAGGTCGTCGGCCTCGGTGTCCGGCAGCGAGAGGCCATGGAGGCCGAAGGCGGGGATGATGCGGTGGAGCCACGCGATTTGCGGCGGCAGCTCGGGCGGCGGCTCGGCGCGGTTGGCCTTGTATTGGGGCTGCAGCTCGGAGCGGCGCTTCGGAACGCCCTCGTCCCAGATCACCGCGGCCAGGTCCGGCTGGAGGTCCTTGAGCATCCGGCGCATGGCCTTGAGGAAGCCGAAGAGCGCGTTGGTCGGCTCGCCGGCAGAATTCTTGAGGTCGCGGATCGCGAAGAACGCGCGGAAGGCGTAGTAGGAGCCGTCGATGAGCAGGAGACGCATGGGAGAAGAAAGGTGAAGGCTTCAAGCCTCGGGCCTCAAGGAAGGAACGGCCAAAGGAGAAAGGCCGGGATCGCGCCAAACCTTTCAGCCTTCATCCTTCTCGTCCTTCCTGGGAGCTTGAGGCTTGGAGCTTTCCCCTTCTTCCGCTCCAAGGCGGAGATACGCAATCTCGGTGATGCCGTAGCGGCGCGCCTTCGTCTCCTCCCAGCCAGATGGAATCTTGAGCGGGGCGCGAGGGTTTCGCTCGAGCACCAGGATGGCATCCGGCGTCATCGCGGTGGCCAAGCCGGGAGACGCGAGGAGCTTCGAGGCAAAGTCGATGTCCTGCTTGCCGGGATCGAAATAGGGAGGGTCGGCAAAGACGATGTCGAATTCCGCCTCGGGCGGCCGGCGGCGCAGCCACGCGAGCGCGTCGAGCGTCACCACCGGCGTGAGCGGACTGCCCAGCTTGGTGCGGCGCAGGTTTTCCTCGATGCAGTGCACGTTCGCGCGTCGCAATTCCACGAACACGCAACCCTCCGCGCCGCGCGAGAGCGCCTCCAGGCCCATCGCGCCGGTGCCGGCGAAGAGATCCAGCGTGCGCGCGCCAATCACCCGGTCGCCAAGCGAGGAGAAGATCGCGGCGCGCACGCGGTCCATCGTCGGGCGCAGGCCGTCGGGGGGGCTCTTGAGGTTCAGTCCGCCGGCCGTGCCGGCAATGATGCGGAGCATGCCGGAGAGTGAGAAGTGAGAAGTGAGCAGTGAAAAGCGGAATCTCGTGCGCGGCGGCGTGCCGAGCGGGCGAGAAGGTCAAGCCCGACGCGAACTGGCGCGGCTTGGCTCTTGCTTCTCACCGCTCACTCGACGGTGATCCGGCTCACGGCCTCGCCGTGCTCGCCGGCGGCGCGGAACTCCCACTCGCCGCGCGCCAGGCGCCAGCGGACGCGGCCGCGCTCGTCGGGGGCCAGCGGCGCGCCGTTCACCGTCCAGCGCACGGCCTCGCGCGGATCGGGGGCGCGGACCGCGAGCTCCAGCTCCTGCTGCGCGGCGGGCAGGCGCAGGTCGAGCACGTAGGAGGCGCCATCCGGCGGGCGCGTGATCGCCAGGCCGCCGGCGGCGCGCGCGATCCAGCCGCGGGCGTTCATTCCCGTGCGGCACCAGCCGGCGTATTCCGGCGGCAGCAGCAGGCGCGCGGGGCCGCCGGCCGGATCGGCGACGAACTGGTCGTCCGCCGTGGCCGTCGGGACGGTGCCGGGAAGGAACCACTCGCGCACGGGCGCATCAGGACTGATCGCCGCGGGCCGGAGGCCGGAAAGGGGGCAGATCTCGGCCGCCTCCAAGCGCGGCGCGAGGAGGTCGGCGGCCGTGTAGCTGCGCCCCGTTGCGACGGCAACGGCGC
>CALMOL010000148.1:5744-6531 GCA_937871685.1 uncultured Verrucomicrobiota bacterium | reverse complement strand
GGCCGGCGGTGCGCACGGCGAGCAGCTCGCCCATGGGGCGACCGTCGAAGTTCCCCGCCCACACCGCCACGACGTGGCGGCCGGTGAAGCCGGCGCACCAGCCGTCGCGGAAGCCGGAGGAGGTGCCCGTCTTCACCGCGGCGCGCGCGGGCACGTCGAGCGGCGAGTCGGGGCCGAACGTTTCCCGGCGCGCGTCCGGGTCGCACAGGATGTCGGCCACCACCGCGCACGCCTCGGGCGTGGCGGCGCGCTCGAGCCGGGCGGAATCGCGCTCGGCGAGGCGCGGGCCCTCCGGCCGCGCGAGGCCGCCGCGCGCGAGCGTGGAGAAGGCGTTGGCGAGCCCGAGGAGCGACACCTCCGCGTTGCCGAGGATCCAGCCCGCGCCGTAGTCCTCGAAGCCCCGCGCCGGCCGCACGCCCCAGCGCGGGAGATCGGCGAATCCTTGCCGCGCGCCGTAGCGCTCGAGGAGCACCACGGCGGGGACGTTGAGCGAGTTCCCGAGGGCGAGGCGCGCGCGCACCGGGCCGAGGTGGCGGCCGGAAAAGTTCTGCGGGTCGTAGTCGGCGTAGCGCGCGCGGACGGCGTCGGGCAGGTCGGGCAGGATGCTCGCGGCGGTGATGGTCCCGCGGTCCAGCGCGCGCGCGTAGAGGAAGGGCTTGAGCGTCGATCCCGGCATAATCGGAAACGCGGTTGCCGCCGACGGTGACGATGAAGGAGTTTGCGTACTTGCCCTTGCTCTCGGAATTCTTCCGGAGGATATCGAGAGCCGCCTCGATCACCACTGGCC
>CALMOL010000148.1:0-5734 GCA_937871685.1 uncultured Verrucomicrobiota bacterium | reverse complement strand
CGCCGGAATCGTGGTCGAGGATGACGACGGCGGCATGCGTGGTGTCGAGCCGGCGCAGGCCATCGAGGTGCGCGCGCACGGCTTGCTCGGCGAAGGATTGCAGGGCCGGGTCAAGCGTGGTGCGGACGATCCCCGCGAGCGGGCGACCCTGCGCCCGCGCGCGGGCGAGCAGGGCGTCCACGAAGTGCGGCGCGCGCCACTCGCGCGGCAGGAAGCGCCCCGGCCGCGGCGGGTTTTCAGCGAGCGCGCGCGCCTCGTCGGTGGTGATCGCGCCGAGCTGCGCGAGCCGGCGCACGGAGCGCTGGTAGCGGTATTCCGCCGCGGCGGGGCGGCGCCACGGGTTGAAGCGCGCGGGCGACTGCGGCAGGCCGGCGAGATACACGGCCTCCGCGAGGGTCAATTCCCCCGCTCCGCCCCGGCCGAAGTAGGCGCGCGCGGCGGCCTCCGCGCCGAGGAGGCGGTTGCCGTAGTCCACCGTGTTGAGGTAGCGCGCGAGGACGCGCTCCTTGTTCCAGCGACGCTCCAGCTTCCACGCCGCGGCGGCCTCGCGGAACTTCTCGACGAAAGTGCGGGGCGGCCGGCCCGAGGCCGCCTTCACGAGCTGCTGCGTGATCGTGGATGCGCCGGACACGATCCGGCCTGCGCGAAGGTTGCGCCACATCGCGGCCGCGATCCCCCGCCCGTCCACGCCCGCGTGGGAATAAAACCGGTGGTCTTCCAACGCCACCGTGATCCGCGCGAGGAGCGGCGCGCGCCGGACAACCAGCGGGTCAGGATGCTGCGCGCGCGCGCCCGGGTGCGGGATTTCCGCGAGCCAGCCACCCTCCGCGTCCAAGATGGCGGCGCTCGCCCGCGGCTCGGCTTCGAGCGCCGAGGGGACCGGGACGAGCGCCACGCCGACCGCGATGGCCAGGGCCATTCCCAGCGCGAGAACCAGCGCCACGCAAAGCCAGCGGCGCCAGGCCGGCGAGCGCCGAGGAACTGGAAGGGAGGAAAGCGACAAGCGGGAAACGGGAAGTAATCCCAGACCGTCGCTTCCTCCACTCCTCACCTGTCATCGCGCCGGCCGGCTGCTTGCTCAGGCAGCATTCCGACGTTTGCTTGCTCCACCTTTCTTTCCCCTGCCATGCCTGCCCAAGACCCGCTCGATTTTCTCGCCATTGACCACGTCGAATTCTACGTGTCCAACGCCCGCCAGGCGTCGCATTTCTACCGCTCCACGCTCGGCCTCGTGCCGAGGGCCTACGCCGGCCTGGAGACCGGAGTGCGCGACTTCGCCTCGTGGGTGCTGGAACGCGGCCACGTCCGCTTTGTCCTCACCTCGCCGCTCTCGCCCGACGTGCGCACCGACATCTCCGAGCACATTGCCCGCCACGGCGACGGCGTGAAAGACATCGCCCTGCGCGTGCGCGATGCCAAGGCGGCCCACGCCGAGGCCGTCCGTCGCGGCGCGATCAGCGTCCGCGAGCCGGAGACGCTTTCCGACTCCCACGGCAAGGTCGTGCGCGCGTCCATCGCCACCTACGGCGACACCATTCACACCTTCATCGAGCGCGAGGACTACGCGGGGCCGTTCCTGCCCGGCTACCGGGCCGTCGAGAACCCGCCGAGCGCGCCCGAGACCGGCATCGCGGCCATCGACCACATCGTCGGCAACGTGGGCCTGGGCGACATGAACAAGTGGGTCGCCTTCTACCGCGACGTGCTCGGCTTCTCGCAGCTCACGCATTTCAACGACAACCAGATCGCCACCGACTACACCGCCCTGATGTCCAAGGTGATGCAGAATGGCTCCGGCCGGATCAAGTTCCCCATCAACGAGCCGGCCGAGAGCAAGCGCCGCTCGCAGATCGAGGAATACCTCATCCACTACGGCGGCCCCGGCGTGCAGCACATCGCGCTCGCGACGAAGGACATCGTGGCCACGGTGGACACGCTGAAGTCCGCCGGCATCCACTTCCTGCGCGTCCCGCACACCTACTACGAGGACCTGCCCGAGCGCATCGGCCCGATCCACGAGGACTACGAGGAACTCGCCAAGCGCGGCATCCTCGTGGACAAGGACGACGAGGGCTACCTGCTCCAGATTTTTTCCCAGCCGATGCAGGACCGGCCCACGCTCTTCTACGAGGTGATCCGCCGCCACGGCTGCAAGGGCTTCGGCGTGGGCAACTTCAAGTCCCTCTTCGAGGCCATCGAGCGCGAGCAGGCCGCGCGCGGGAACCTTTAAGCCCGAGAGGATTGAAGATGGAGGATGGCAAATGTTATCCTTCTCTCCGCTGCGCTCACGCGGTGAGATGGCTCCCTGCCATCTTCAATTTCTCAATCTTGCGCAACTTGAGTTCCAGGGTCGTTGCAAAAACGTAGGCACGCTTGTTACCTTACCGCTCAGGCGACACGGCCCGAGGGCGTCGGTTCGCGCAGGTCTGGCGTAGCCGATGGTGCCACGCATTGCGGCCGGCCGGCACGATCTGCTGGCAGTCCGTCCACGCGGCGCAGGAAGCGCCCGAACTGCCGCAGCGCCTCGCCGAAAAAACGACGACGCGTCGCCCCCAGCGCTCGCAGGCAGCGACCATGGCTCAGCCAGAGCACCGTCGCCGCGGCCAAGCCGCAGGCGCGAAATTGCGCGCGCCACCACCAGCGCCTCCACCTCGACCACGGCGCGCCGGCGGCCCGCAGGCGCGCGCCCTGGAAGAGAAGGTGCCCCGACTCATCGCGCAGGATCAGCGAGCAGACATCGCGCAGGGCCAGGTCCTGGCCCAGCTCGCGCAGCAGCCGGTAGTAGGCCGTGCTTGAAAGTTCCGTGAGCGTGAGGACTTGTAGTTCGAAGCGCACGCCCAGCCAGCGTCGCACGCCGCAGAACAACGAGAAGCTCCAGTGCCCCGTGATCGGCGCGACGCCGAGGCGCCGCAGAAGGCCACCCAGCAGGCGCGAGTGCTCCTTCTCCTCCTCGAACCATTGGTCGATCGCGCGCGCCATGCCCGGATCGCGCTGCCGAAGCTGCGCCACGTCCCACGCGATCAGCGAGGCCGGCCCGCCCCCGTCGCCGAGTTGGAACTCGGCCAGCGAGCGATCCAGCCACGGCCGCGCCTCGGCTGGCACACTAATCGGGGCATCCCAGCGCGGCTCGGGACGACAGCGTCGATTACGATCAAAAAATGCCATCCACCGGGCGGAATCGAAGGGCGGTTCCATCCGCACACCAAAGTTTACTTTGTTATACAAAGCAATTGGAAAACGCTGGCGCTTGCACGGCCGATGCGTCCAGACAACGCGGTCATTCTTTCAGGGTCATTGATCTTCCTTGATCCTCAAACCCACTCGGCCTTTCTCCGCCGGTAGAACTCACTCAGCTGATTCCCAAATTTTTGCCACACAAAGCTTTCCATCCAGGCAAAGCGCTTTGCCAATGGGTCCCCGCCGTCCAAGCTCAACATCGCATTTGCCGCCCGGACTTGCCTCGGCCGCGCTTGCTGCGGGCTGAATCAGCGGTCGCCTCGCCGGGTAGTGCCTCGCAACGAGATAATCGCCGAGGGGCGCAGGCCCGGCGATGGCGGCGGCTCCGCCGCCAAGGACGTCTGGCGGCCCGCGCTCTCCTCTCCTCCGTGGGAGCTTCGAGCGGCGTCCCACAGCTTTTCCATCGCCTCTTGCCGCGCCCTGGTCGGGTCCGCTTGGACCCCTGATACTACCTTGACCAGGCTGCCGGCGCGGCCCATCATCACTAGCGTCGCCTGCCAGCCGCCCGCGTCCGTCGGCCCGCAAGTGGAGGCGCCCTTGTCGAGGGTCCAGCCCTTCGGCAGTTGCCCCTCGGCCATGCCCAGTTCCGCGGTAGTGAAATCGTGGTGCCGCGCGAAGAGGGTGAAGACGGTGCGGAACATGAGAGGAGAACAGCTCGGGATGAGACTTCGCGGCCGCGCCGTTATTCAACCTCAAGCGACGCTTGTGTGAGCGCCCCATGAAACCACTCGAGTCCAGACGAGTTTCCCACCTTTTCGCACGCCGTCAGCCCGGACGCGCGTGCATCCCGCGGGGAAGTTCCAGCCGGATCGCCGGACGGCTCTGCTCGCACGCCCGACGCGCAGCTGCGGCCAGCAGCTTCGCGGCGATGGAATCCGGCTCCGCTCGCAGCAGGCGGTCCGCCGCCGTTGCCGCCGCCCGCGGCTGGCCCGCGGCCAAGTGCGCGCGCACGCTGAGCGAAAGCAAGCGCGAGTCGTTGTTCAACGTTGGCCGCAGGCGCGACAAGGCCACCAAGGCTTGATCCACCAGTCCAGCCGCCAAATGCTCCTCGATGCCGTGGATGAGTTCCAGGTCGCGGGCAGCCACCGCGCCGTCCAACAGCGGTGGGGCAGAGGTTAGGACGGCAGATCTCATGGACGGTGGGGACTCCCCTTACACCGTCGGAATCGCCGGTTGCCAGTGGCTTGCGTGTCTTGTCTTGGTGGAATGCCTCCGCCCTGCCACCTTTGCTGCATCTGTCGCCGGACAAATGCAGTGTGGCTGGGCCATTCCAAGTCCCATCCGGTGGGCACGGCGCCAAGCCCCACTCGAAGAGCGCAGTCTGCATCCGCCGGTCGTCCGCGACCACCTTTGCGCTTTGATTTTCCATAATTTCTTATAACACAACGCACTCCGATCGCGCAACGAGCGTTTCGGCGGCGGAGGTGACAGAAAATTGCTCGACAACCCCGCATCGCCGCCGCACAAGGCGGCCCGTTCCCGCCGCGCATGGAGCCTTCCGCCAAGCCCCCGCCCGAGACCATCTCTTTTGGTCACTACCGCGTGGCGCGGCGGGCCGACGGCAGCCTCGACGAGCTTGGACGCGGTGGCATGGGCGTGACCTATCTCGCCGAGGATCCCGGCCTGCGCATTCCCGTGGCGCTCAAGGTCATCGCCGCCGGCCAAGTTCACGAGGCTGACGTGCGCCGGCGCTTCCAGCGCGAGGCCCGCGCGGCCGCTCAGCTTCGCCACCCAAACGTGGCCAGCGTGCTGCACCTCGGCGAGCAGGGCGGCGAGTTCTTCTACGCAATGGAATTCGTAGCCGGCCGGCCGCTCTCCGCGCTGCTCAAGGAACAGACGAGCCTGCCCGTGCCGGTGGCCCTCGCGGTGGTGGCGCAGGTGGCCGCCGCGCTCGCGGCCGCGCACAAGCACGGCCTCATCCACCGCGACCTCAAGCCGCAGAACCTCATGCTGCTGGAGGGCGACGCGCTCGACCATGAGGACGAGCGCACCGCCGCCGCCGGCGGCCGGCAGGTGAAGGTGATCGACTTCGGCCTCGCGCGCTCCTTCGGCGACAAGCGCATGGAGGACTCGTTTTCCTCGCAGAGCGCCCTCACCGGCGGATTCTTGGGCACGCCCGCCTACGCCTCGCCGGAGCAGTGCGCGGGATCGCCGGACCTGGACGGCCGCTCGGACCTCTACTCGCTCGGAATCGTGCTGTGGCAGTGCCTCACGGGCCGCCTCCCTTTCACCGGCACCCTTGCCTACGTCGTTGGCCAGCAGCAATTCCAGGCGCCGCCCCTGGAACAATTGAAGGAATTGCCCCCCGCGGTCGCGGAACTCCTCGCGGGCCTGCTGGAGAAATCTCCCGCCGCGCGCCGGCCGGCCACGGCCGCGGGACTGCGGGACGCGCTCGATTCCATCCGCCGCGGCTCCCCGGCGGCGCCCTCCGTCCCGCTGGCCGGCGCGAGCAAGCCGCCCGTCGCGACCACGCCCGCTTCCCCGCTTCCGCCCGTCC
>CALMOL010000147.1 GCA_937871685.1 uncultured Verrucomicrobiota bacterium | reverse complement strand
CTCGACGCCTGCGTGGCCAAGGCCGCCGAGATGGGGGTGCCGCAATGCGTCGTCGTGGTGGACGCCGGCGGCAATTTGCTGGCCTTCGCGCGCATGGACGGGGCCAAGGTGCTCTCGCAGTTCTCCGCGATGCAGAAGGCGCAGACGGCCGCCTCCTCGCGCGCGGCCACCGGCGCGGCGGCGCAGGACTTCGGCGTGAACCTCGGCCTCGCCACCGGCGGCCGCGTGACGAACCTCAAGGGCGGCCTGCCCGTGGTGATTGGCGGCCAGACCGTTGGCGCGGTGGGCATCGGCTCGGGCGCGCCCGACCAGGACATCGCCGTGGCGGAGGCCGGCTTGGCCGCCCTGCAGACGGCGCTGGGCTGACAAGGAACGGGCGATCAGGGTGCACCTCGCTCATCGTCAATGCCGTAGCGGCGGCGCAACTCGCGCCGGGCTACGCGCGCCGTCACGCGCACGAGCAGCAGGTCCAGGACCGCCAGCAGCACGGCCAGCAGCGTCATCAGCGCGCACGTCAGCCAGAATCCTGCGAAGAGCAGCGGGCGCGCGCGCAGCCACTCGGCGAAAAGCACTTCGCCCACCAGCACGCAGCCCAGTGCGCTCGCCAGCAGCCAGAACATCGCCCCACGCCGCCAGTTCTGCTCGCCGATCAGCCGCGCGACCCGACGACGGTCGCGCGGTGGGGAGGCAGTCGGATCGGGAGGCACGGTGCTCACGGGAAGCCGGAATAGTGCCCGACTCCCGGCGCGCCCGCCCAAGACGCGGCTGTCTTACCGAGCCTCCCCGCGGCTTGTCGCCACCCTCCCCTCAAGCCTGTGGGGCGCGGAAAACCCGGGCGCTGGCGGTCAGCCATCACCCGGGTGCAATCGCGCTCGCTCAGGCGACCGTGGGAGCAGGCGCCGCCCCTTCCTCCAGGGTGAAGGTGCCGGGACCCGTCTGACGCAGGCCCTTCAGCTTGTAAACGCGAGCCGAAAGCGTCTGCTTGGGCGAGGAGGAGGTGAAGACGTATTTGTCCGCCATCAAGCCTTCCATGATCTCTGCCGTGCTCAGCGGCCGACCGGCGCGGGCGAGCACCTTGTGGACGGCCGGTCCCAGCTCGCCGGTCGGGGACTTCGGCCGGCTGCGGCCCTTGAGTCCCGACTTCCGCGGGCGACCGCGCTTGCTCTTGGCCGGGACAGCTTCTGCTGCTGCCGGAGCGGCTTCGGCGGCGGCTGGCGCGGTTTGCCGGGGCGGACGACCGCGGCGGGCACCGGTCTTCTGCCCTGGCTTGGCACCAGGACGACGCCCACGGCGGGGGGCGGCGGCGGCGGCCAGCGGAGCCGGCGCGGCCCCGCTCCCCGCGGCGGCAGCGGCGCCGTTGAACTCGGCGCGAAGTTGGTCGAGCAGGCGGTTATATTCGGCGCGGAGGCTCGCGATCTGATTGTTAATGGCTTCGAGGCGAGCGAAGGGAGAGGCGGTGGTCATCGCGGGCTGTTATGCCCAGAATGGCCTTCGTGGCAAGAAAGAATCAGAAGATAGAAGCGAAAGACAGAAGCGTCGCGGCGCCGCAACATGGCCATGGCGCCGAGCATTGGCGCTTGCCCGGGGGCCGGTTCCGCCCAGCTTGCGCGTCCCCTCGCCAAATCCCGACTTTTAATTTCCATGGGAATTCAACCCGACGCCTGGATTCGCCGCATGGCGCTTGATCATGGCATGATCGAGCCTTTCGCCGAGGGACAAGTGCGCCGCGCCGAGGGCGGGGAGCCGGTGATTTCCTACGGCGTGTCCTCCTATGGATACGACCTGCGCGTGTCGCGCGAGTTCAAGGTCTTCACCAATGTCTTCAACACCGTGGTGGATCCCAAGCACTTCGACGACAAGTCGTTCGTGGATTTGGAAACGGACGTTTGCATCGTTCCGCCGAATTCCTTCGCGCTGGCGCGCTCGGTGGAATATTTCCGCATCCCGCGCGACATCCTGACGATCTGCCTTGGCAAGTCCACCTACGCGCGCTGCGGAATCATCGTGAACGTGACGCCCTTCGAGCCGGAATGGGAAGGCCACGTCACGCTGGAGATTTCCAACACCACGCCGCTGCCCGCGAAGATTTACGCCAACGAGGGCCTCGCGCAGGTGCTCTTCCTCCAGGCCGTGTCGCCCTGCGAGGTGTCCTACCGGGACCGCGGCGGGAAGTATCAGGCCCAGCGCGGGATCACGGTGCCGCGGATGTAGGAGGAGAAGATCCAAGCTTCAAGATTCAAGCCGCAAGGAAGGCCCGCGAAGGGAGAAAGGCCCGAAAGGCGGAGGACGCGACCGCCCGGGCCGCCGGCTTTGTCCTTTCGGAACTTTTGCCTTTCCTCCTTCCTTGAAGCCTGGAGCTTGAAGCTTAAATCTTCCTCCGCCCCATGAACAAGCCCGCCAATCCCTGGACCGTTCGCTTCGCCGGCTCGGACGACGAGCTGGAGCGCTGTTACCGCGTGATGGTGGAGCTGCGCCCGCACCTCACGCTGGAGGAGTTCCGCGAGGCGGTGCGCCGGCAGGACGAGCAGGACGGCTACCGCCTCGTCTATCTGGAGGAGGAGGGCGAGGTGCGCGCCGCGGCCGGCTTCCGCATTCAGCACAAGCTCGCCTGCGGGCGCGAGTTTCACGTGGATGACCTCGTCACTCTGGAGGAGCGCCGCTCGCGCGGCCACGGCGCGGCGCTCTTCCACTGGCTCGTCGAGCACGCGCGCGACCAGGGGTGCGATCATTTCTCCCTCGATTCCGGCGTCTCTCGCGCCGCGGCGCACCGCTTCTACTTCCGCCAGCGAATGCGCATCTCGTCGTATCATTTCGCGCTGAAGCTCCACCACGGCGATCCAGACGAGGGATGAGTGCGCCCCACGGCAACGGCGCCGCGGCGGGCGACGCGCTCGCGCCTCTGGCCGACGCGCGGCGGCGCTGCGCGGGCGCGCCGCTGGGCGAGCGGTTTTCGCTGCGCTTTCACGCCCAGCTCGCCGAGCGGGCCGAGCAAACCACGCAAAGCGGCGAGCCCTTCCTCCGCCTGCGCTTCAACGACGGCGCGGCCGACCTTGAGCTGCGCGTGTGGCGGCGCACCACCTGGTGGGATGCCTGCGCGGCGCTGGAGTCCGGCGCGTTCTGCGAGGTGCGCGGCACCTTCGTGCGCCGCCAGGCCAAGTATGGCGCCGATCCCGAGCGCCTGGAGGGGCGACCCCTCGATGCCACCGAGCGCGCCGCGGCCCTGCTTGGCCCGCCCGCGCGCCGCGAGAAGCTCGCGGCCGATCTCGCGCTCATCGGAGAAAAGATCGACTCGCTGTGCGACCCGCGCCTCCAGGCGCTCGCGCGCCGCTTCCTCGGCGTGCATGGCGCGCGCTTCCGCCGGGCCTGCGCGGCGCGCACCTACCACCACGCGCGCCGCGGCGGCCTCGCGGAGCACGTAGCCGGGATGATGCGCGGGGCCGAGGGCATCTGCGCGGCCTATCCGCACCTCAACCGCGACCTGCTCCTCGCCGGCGTCCTCTTCCACGACTGCGGCAAGCTGTGGGAATGCTGCCCAGCCGACGCCGACCTCGGCTCGCCCGCGCCTACGCTGATCGGCGAGATGCTCGGCCACATCACCGTGGGCGGCGAGGTGGTGAACCGCCTCTGGCATGACCTCGCCGCCGACACTGCGGCGGCGGGCTGGGAGGACTTGGAGCCGTCGAGCGAGCATGTCCGGCTCCACCTGCTGCACTTGATCCTCTCCCATCACGGCGAGATGCAGTTCGGCTCGCCGGTGGTTCCCAAGACGCCCGAGGCCGTGGCGCTCCATCATCTCGACAACCTTGATGCCAAGCTCGACATGATGGCCGGCGCGCTGGAGCGGGCCGCCGTCGTGGCTCCAGGCCTGCGCGAGCGCGTGGCTCCGCTGCCCGGCTTGACGGCGGAGCCGCTGGGAATTTTCCGACCGGCCGACGACTCGGGCGCGGACGACGCGGGGGGCCTGGGCGCGCCCGATCTTCTCGAAGACTTTGGGCGCGCCGCCTTTTTTCCCGAGCCGACGAGACACTCATGAGGACACGCCAGTTCTTCATCACGCTGCTCTTCTTCGGCGTGCTGCTGGCGGCGTGGGAGGGCGTGGTGCGCGCGGGCTGGTATTCGCCCGTGCTCGTGCCCTCGCCGCTTGCCGTGGCGGGTTATCTCCGCGAGGCCGCGCGCGACGGCACGCTGGTCGCCGCGGCCGGCGTGACGATGCGGCGCCTGCTCATCGGCTTCGGCCTGGGGCTGGCCGCGGGCATTCCGCTGGGGATGCTCACGGCCCGCGTGGCCACGGCGCGCGCCACGGTGGGCGTGCTGGCGCTCGGCCTGCAGACGCTGCCCTCGGTGTGCTGGGTGCCGCTGGCGCTGATCTGGTTCGGGCAAAACGAGTCGGCCATGCTTTTCGTCGTGGTGATGGGCACGCTTTGGTCGGTGCTCATCGCGGTAAGCGATGGGATGCGCACCGTGCCGCCGATCTACGCGCGCGCCGCCCGCACGATGGGATCGCGAGGCCTCCACACGCTGGTCACCGTGACGCTGCCGGCTTCGCTCCCCCACCTCGTGGCGGGCATGAAGCAAGGCTGGGCCTTCGCGTGGCGCTCGCTGATGGCGGCGGAGATCTATGTGACCATCGTCACCGGCCTGGGCCTCGGCCAGCTCCTGCACTATGGGCGCGAGCTGAACGCGATGGAGCAGGTCATCGGCGTGATGCTGCTCATCGTGGCCATCGGGCTCCTTGCGGACCGGGTTTTGTTCTCGCCCTTGGAGCGCTTCCTGCGCCTGCGCTGGGGCTTGGAAGCGAAGTAAAAAACGACGCTGGCCGCGCCCGCGCCGACGGCGACAAGGACGCCCGCGCGTCAAGAATTTTCCCGGCCGAAACGGCGGGAATAATTGTGACGCCTTTGCCATTTTTTCTTGAGCGCCGGGGG
>CALMOL010000146.1 GCA_937871685.1 uncultured Verrucomicrobiota bacterium | reverse complement strand
CGCCCCTCCCAAAGCCTCCCAGCCCCCTGCCATGAACGCCCACGAAAACGAACTCCGCTCCGCGCGCATCCTCCTCGCCGACGACGAGGTGAGCATGCTCTGCCTCGTGGACCGCTTCCTGCAACGCCTCGGCTACCAGCACATCCACCGCATCTCCCGGCCGACGCTCATCTTCCAGGCCATCGAGGAAATCCGTCCTGACCTCATCGTGCTCGACCTCATGATGCCCGGCGTCAACGGCTTCCAGATCCTCGAGCGCCTGCGCCACGGCACGCCGGAGGAGCGCATGCTCCCCGTGCTCGTGCTCAGCGGTGAGACCAACCCCGCCCACCGCCGCCGCGCCCTTCAATCCGGCGCCACGGACCTGCTCGCCAAGCCCTTCGATCCCACCGAGATGGCCGCGCGCGTGCGCAACATCCTCTCCGCCCACCTCTTCCGCCGCGCGCTGGAGCGGCAAAACGTCGCCCTCGAGGCCCGCGTTTCCGAACGCACCCGAGAGCTCGACCAAACCATGACCGAGCTGCGCGCCGCCCAGGGAGGAATGGTGCGACAGGAGCGCCTTCACGCCTTTGCCGAGATGGCCGGCGGCGTGGTCCATGACTTCTCCAACGCCCTCACCTCCGTCATCGGCTACTCCGACCTGATGCTGCGCAACCCGGCGCTGCTCGATCAGCGTGAAACCGCGCTCGAATACCTGCGCACGATCAGCACCGCCGGCCACGACGCCGCCCACATCGTCGGGCAGCTGCGCGAGTTCTACCGGCCGCGCGGCGCGGATGAAGTCACCGAGCCGGTGGACCTCAACGAGATCGCCGCACAGAGCGTGGCTCTCACCCAGCCCCGCTGGAAGTCCCAGGCCCTGGCCGCCGGGCAGATCATCGACGTGCGCCTGGACCTCGGGAAGGTGCCGCCCATTTCCGGCCAAGCGGCGGAACTGCGCGAGGCGCTGACCAACCTCATCCTCAACGCCGTGGACGCCATGCCGGCGGGCGGCGGCGCGATCACGCTGCGCACGCGACGCGAGACCGCCCACGTGCTCCTGGAGGTGGCCGACAACGGCGCGGGCATGCCTCCCGAGGTGCGCGACCGCTGCCTGGAGCCCTTCTTCTCCACGAAGGGAGACGCGGGCACGGGCCTGGGATTGTCCATGGTCTTCGGCACGGCCAAGAGGCACGACGCCGAGGTCGAGGTCGAGTCCGCGCCCGGCCACGGCACCGTGGTCCGCCTGCGCCTGCCCTCCGCGGTGCTCCTCGCCGGCGCGCCGCCGACCGAGGCGACGCCCTCCCGGCCGCTGAGCGTGCTGGTGGTGGATGACCAGGACATGCCACGCCAAGCCGTGGCGACCGCGCTGGGCGGGGCTGGCCACCGCGTGGCTACCGCGGCCAACGGCTACGAGGCCATGCGCCGCATGGATTCCGACCGCTTCGACGTGGTGCTCACCGACTTCGCCATGCCGGGCATGAATGGGACGCAGCTCGGCACCCTGGCCAAGGAGCGCCGCGCCGGCCAGCCGGTGATCCTGCTCACCGGCAGCGGCGGGGCCGCCTCCGCCGCCGCCATGCCCGGCAGCGTGGACCTCGTGCTCCACAAGCCCGCCACGCACACCGTGCTGATCCGCGCGCTCCACCAAGTCACTCTCCATCAGATGACGAGCACCGGCACGGCCCTGCCGAGCTGAGGCCAACGCCCGGCCCAGCTCCGAGACCCCAGCGGCCCAAGGGGCGGTCCGTCCAACGTGCAATCAACGCAGAGGATGCCGCCACGTGGGCGCCGAAGCGCGTGGCAGCCCTCACAGTCCCAGCAGCCGGCACGCGCCGAGCACGAAGGCCAGCAGCGCGAACCATCCCGCGGTGAATGCGATGGCCGCGCGCAGGCCGTGGGCGCGCAGGCGGGAATAGTCCACCATCATGCCGAGGCCGGCCATGCCCATCGTCATGAGGAAAAGGCCGGCGAAGAGCATCCAGCCGCCCGTTTCCTTGAGCCACGCGACGCCGCCGGTCGCGCGCAGCAGCAGGGAATACGCGACGCCCACCGCGAAGAATCCGATCACAAACCATGGGAACGGCACCCTGGGCTCGCCCGCCGTCGGCGCACCTCGCTCGCGACGACGATGCCACAGCAGCACGAGGATCACCGGCGCGAGCATCAGCACGCGCACGAGCTTGGTCACCGTGCCCACGTCGAGCGCGGCCGGCACGGCCGTGACGGCGGCCAGGACCTGGGCCACCTCGTGGAGGCTCGCGCCAGTCACCGCGCCGTAGTGCAGCGGCGTCCATCCAAGCGCGGCCTGCACGGGGATGAAGGCCAGCGCGAACGCCGTGCCCACGACCGTGCATAGCACGAGAGCCAGGGCCGACTGGTCCTCTTTCGCGCGCACCACCGGCGTCGCGGCGACGATGGCCGACGCGCCGCACACCGCGCTGCCGATGGCGACGAGCAGGCCCATCTCTTCCTCCAGCCCACACACGCGCGAGAACCACGCGAAGAACAGCATCCCGAAGACGATCACGCCTGCGTCGAGCACGAGAATTTTCCAGCCCGCGCCGAGGATGAGGTCGAGGTTCAGCCGCACGCCGAGCAAGATGATGCCGAAGCGCAGCAGCGATTTGGCCGCATAGGTGAATCCGGCCTTCCATCCCGCTGGCGGCTGCCACGCGCCCTTCACGACCATCGCGATCAAGAGCGCCACGGCCAGCGGCCCGATCACCTTCAGTCCAGGCAGCCGCGCGACGAGGTAGGCAACGGCCGCGACGACGAAGGAAAACGCGAGGCCAGGGATCATCAGCAATCGGGGAATCGAGTCGGGTGGCGACGAAGGGTCACGCGTCCTCGCGGATCATCGCGGCGCACTTGTCGCCGATCATGATGCAGGCGGCGTTGGTATCCGCGGAAACGATCATGGGCATCACGGAGCAATCGGCCACGCGCAGGCCGGGCACGCCGCGCACGCGCAGGCGCTCGTCCACCACGGCGGCGGGGCCAGTGCCCATGCGGCAGGTGCCGGCGGGATGAAAAATGGTGGTCGCGCCGGCCGAGCGAGCCCAGTGGATGACCTCGTCATCCGCCTGCACGTCGCGGCCGGGCGCGTGCTTGCCAGCCACGCAGGCGGCGAGCGAGGGCGCGGCGGCCACGCGGCGCACGCCGCGCAGGGAGGTTTCCACGTCGAGCGGGCGGGCAAGGTAGTTCGGCTGCATGCGCGGCGCGGCGCGCGGATCCGCCGAGCCAAGGCGCACCGTGCCGCGGCTCTCGGGGCGAAGCTGGAGCGTGGAAATCGTGAAGCCGGAATTGCGGCCCAGCCACGACTTGGCGAGGTCGTTGTTCGTCACCGGCCGCGACGCGCGGAAGAGCAGGCGAATCTGCAGATGGTCCTGCATGTTTTCGCCCACGCCGGGCAGGTCTAGCCGGACCGGCATGCCGTGCTCGCGCAGGTGCTCGGCCGGGCCAATCCCAGGGAGCACGAGAAGCTGCGGCGGCTGGAGCGCGCCCGCCGAGAGGATGGTCTCGCGCGCGGCGCGGACTTCATGCAGCGCGCCGTTCTGCTCGTATTCCAAGCCGACGCAGCGTGCTCCCTCGAAGAGGAGGCGCGTCGCACGCGCGCCGGTCTCGACCGTGAAATTCGGGCGCTTCTCCGCCGGCCGCAGAAACGCCATGGAGCAACTCTGCCGCGCGCCCTGGCGCTTGTTGATTTGGAAATACGCGACGCCCTCCTGCTCGGCGCCGTTGTAGTCGGCGGCGCGCGGGATCCCGCATTCCCGGGCGCCGGCGAGGAATGCGTCCACCAGCTCGTGGCGCTCGCCCGCCTCGACGCCGATCTCGCCGTCGCGCCCGCGCAACGCGGGATCGCCGTCGGCGAAGGACTCCGTGGCGCGGAAGTGCGGCAGCACGCCCTCCCAGCCCCAGCCGCGGCAGCCGAGGGATGCCCAGTGCTCGAAGTCCTCGCGCTGGCCGCGCACCCAGAGCAGGCCATTCAGGGCGCTCGAGCCGCCCAAGATTTTCCCGCGCGGCCAATAGTTGCGCCGGCCGGCGATGCCGGGATCCGCCTCGGTCTCGAAGCGCCAGTTCAGCTCGGGATGAAACATCATCCGGCCGTATCCGCCGGGAACGTGGATCCACTTGTAGTCGTCACGCGGCCCGGCCTCGAGCAAGAGCACGCGCGTGGCCGGATCGGCGGAAAGGCGGTTCGCCACCACGCTGCCAAACGATCCCGCGCCGACCACGACAAAGTCGAACGGGGCGGAAGGCTTCGGTGGGGACACGACCGCTTCCTTCCCGCGCCATCTGGCAAAATCAACCAAAAATGAAATGGGAAGTTTTGTTTTTGCTTGCCCAGAGCCGTCGGGAGTCAAGAAGGGCGACGGCTCGCCCTGGCTGATGTGCTGCTACATGTTCGGGGTGTCTCTCATCAGCGCCGTGGCCGTGATGCTGACAGAAGAAAAGGCCGGCAAGAGCATCATGGATTGACCTCGCTTCGAGCGGTTTCGACTCTCTTTGTCGCGCCAATGCGAGTCCCCCTTGGTTTCGCTCGAGGAGCCTCTTCTAGCCAGCACTATCGCGCTTGTTGGCGAAAATGCCCTCGCCCTGCCTAGGTTCCACAGCGACCGCCGACGGGGATCGGAGTTCGCTCGATCCGGCTTCCCTCGCCGCCGGAACGATCCCATCTATCGTTGGATCGCTTGCGGCCGCCGTTAAACGAACCTCATCCAAACTTGGATGGAAGCTAGACGGCGTTGAACGAAGTTCATCGAGCGTTGGACGGAAACCATCCAAGGTTGGATGACAGTCATCCAAGGTCAGACAACCAACATCCAACGTTGGACGACTTTTGTTCAAGGTTGGACGGGGGTCATCCAGCGTTGGACCAAGCTCGTCCAACCTTGGCTGGGAACCGTCCAACCTTGAACGGAAGTCATCCACCGTTGGATGGGGTGGCATCCAAGGTTAGACGAAAGTCGTCCAACCTTAGATGAGGGGACATCCAAGGCCGGATGAGGTGCGTTCAACGTTGGACGGGAACCGTCCAGCGTTGGATGAAAGTCGTCTGACTTTGGATGGGAGGTCATCCAGCCTTGGATGGGGTCCCGTCCAACTTTAGATGACCCCCCGTCCAACCGCGGTCCTCCTTCGGAGAAGCGCGGGGTAGTCCCGCTGACCGACAGCCGAAGCTCCCTGGAGCGTTTTCGGTTCGGCTTGTCTTGTCCACTGGCCGTGATTTCGGATACGAAGGCGGCGGCGTCGCTCCGACGGAGATATCGCCTTCCAGAACGCCCCTGCCCTTGCGGAGAAAGATTCGACCCAGTGCGACAACCTGGATCGAGAATGTGCTAGTCAGCCGGTGTGCCGCGATTCAACCCGCCGGTAGCTCGAGGAGTTTGAGGCGTTGCACCTTGCCGCTCGGGCCTTTCGGGAGGTCCAAAACAATGCGGAGCACTTTGGGCGTCTTGAACGAGCCCAGTTCAGCGCGCGCGAATTCCCGCAGTTCCTCCACGGAGCTCTCCTCGCCTTCCTTGAGCACCACGCACGCCATGATTTCCTGGCCGTAGTGTGGGTCAGGAACACCGACCGCCGCGGCTTCCAGCACGGCGGGATGACTGAGCAGCGCCTCGTCGATCTCGCGCGGGGCGATGTTCTCGCCGCCCTTGATGATGAGTTCCTTGAGCCGGCCGGTGACGAAGAAGAAGCCGTCGGCATCGCGATAGCCGAGGTCGCCGGTGCGCAGCCAGCCGCCGGGGTGAAAGAGGTTGGCGTTCGCCTCGGGGTTGCGGTCGTAGCCGCGGGTGACGTTGTCGCCGCGCACGCAGATCTCGCCGGGGATGCCGTCGGGCAGCTCGCGCCCTTCGGCGTCCATGACGCAGCCCTCGTTGCCGAAGGCGCGGCCGGGCGAGCCGATCTTGCGCGCGGCGGGATCGAGCGGGTTCGAGAAGCAGGGCGCGCACGTCTCGGTGAGGCCCATCGTCTCGATGATGCCGATGCCAAAGCGCGCCTCGAAGGCGCGGTGCAATTCCGGCGGCAGCGGCGCGGACGCCGAGCGGGCGAAGCGCACGCGCGACAGGTCGAGGCCCGCCGCGCGCGGGTCCTTCCCGGCGAGCAGGTAGGAGACGATCGTGGGCACGAAGTTCAGCCACGTCACGCGCTGCTCGGCGGCCGTCTCCCAATACGTCGAGGCGGAGAACTTCCGCGGCATCACCACGCTGCTCCCCGAGACGAGCGGGGCCACCGCGGTGACGATCTGGCCGTTGATGTGGTAGAGCGGCATCGCGCACAAAACGCGGTCGGCCGGCGCGAGCGCGTGGGCCGCCGTGACGAACTCGCCGCCGGACACGATGTTTCGGTTCGTGAGCAGCACGCCCTTCGGCCGGCCGGTGGTGCCGCTCGTGAACATCAGCAGCGCGTCGTCCTCCTCGCGCACGGGTGGCAGCTCGCCGCCGTCATCGTCGGCCGCGAAGAGCGTCGGCGCGTCCACGTCCGCCGGCACCACGTGGATCGGCCGCGGCACGTCGCGCAGCGCGGCTTCCAGGCGCTCGCGCTGGCATTCCGCGACGAGGACCGCGCGCACCATCGAAAAGTCCAGCACGTAGGAAAGCTGCGCGCCTTGGGAGAGGAGGTTGATCGGCGCGACCATGAACCCGCCGTAGGCCGAGCCGAGAAGAAAGGTCGGCGCGTGGAGGCCGTTTGGCGACATGAACGCCACGCGCTCGCCGGGCGGCAAGCCGAGCGCGAGGAGGCGGCGCGCCAAGCCGCGGCACTCGCGGCGGAACTGCGCGAAGGTGAGCGAGCGGCCGGTCTCGGGCGCGAGGACGAAGGGGGCATCGGGGCGCGACTCCGCCTGCCGGTTGAGGTGGGCGCGGATGGTTTTCACGGCGTTCGTTGTAAAGGCGGCGCTGTCCGCGAAGCGGACGCGCCGCCTGTGGAATTCGAGCGGTCAGCGGCGGCCGCCCGGAGAGAATTCTTGAGGCGGCACGTCCGCATTCGCGGACAGAGCCGCCTCTACAACGGCGTGGCGCGCCCGCCATTTCCCGAAAATCTCCTCTTCGTCCACCGTGCGCGGCGCGATGGGGCGCGCGATCACAACCGTGTTCACGTAGTGCTTCCACGTGAGGTTTTCGGAGAAGTTGTTTCGGCCCCACGTGCCGCAGCCCATCGAGAGGGAGAAGGGCAAGCCGTTGTCGAAGGAGCCGCCCGTGGCATAGCAGTGCGCCTGTCGCACGATCACGCGGCACACCGAAAGCTCCAGCCCGAGACGCAGGATGCGGGCGTCGTCGCGGGAGTGGATGCCGACCGAGTGGCCGGCGCCCTGGAAGCTATAGATCGAGCGCGTGATCTCGACGGCGTGGTCGAAATCGCGCGCCGCATACACGGCGAGCACAGGGGAGAGCTTCTCGCCGGAGAACGGATGCGCGCGGCCGATGCCTGATTCCTCGACCATGAGGAACTTCGCCGCGCGCGCGGCCAGGTTTTCCAGGCCTGCCAGCTCCGCGATTCGGCCGGCGGACTGCGCGGTGAAGGTCGGCGACAGCTTGCCGCCGGGGAACATCGTCGCTTCCAGCCGCGCGCGGTCGGCTGCATCGAGCATCACGCCGCCCTCTGCCGAGAGCGCAGCGAGCGTCGCTGGTCGAGCGGCGTCGAGGAGGACCAGCGAGTTTTCCGAGGAGCAGGACGTGGCGTTGTCGAAGGTCTTGGACAGGCGGATGAGCCGCGCGGCCTCGGCGGGGTCGGCCGTCTCATCCACGATGCTCGCGACGTTTCCGGCGCCGACGCCGAAGGCCGGCGTGCCGCTCGCGTAGGCGGCGCGGACGTTTGCCTGAGAGCCGGTGGCGACGATGAGGTCGGCCTGCCGAAGCAATTCGGCGCTGGCCTCCTTCGTCACCGGCGCGGGCAGCATCTGCACGAGGTGCTCCGGCGCGCCGACGCGCGCCAGCTCGGCGCGGATGAACTCCAGCAGCCGCGCGCAGGTCCCCCAACCCTTCGGCGAGGGCGCGACGATCACGGCGTTGCGGCCCTTGAGCGCGTTGATGACCTTGTTCGCGGGCGTGGCGCCGGGATTCGTCGAGGGCGTCACGGCGGCGACCACCCCGGCCGGCCGGATGATGCGGATGAGCCCGAGCGCGGCGTCCTCCTCGACGACGCCAACCGACCTCACGCCGCGCAGGTCGCGCAGGAGGCCGAGCGTCTTGCGGCGGTTTTTGGTGACCTTGTCCTCGACGTTGCCGAGGCCCGAATCGCTCACCGCCAGCTCCGCCAACTCGCGGCAGCGGCCCGGCTCGCAGATCGCCCACCCGGCGGCGAGAACGCAGTCGTCCACCTGCGCCTGCGAGAACTTCTCGTATTCCCGCTGTGCCGCCCGCGCGCGCGCGACGAGGGCGGCGACAGTCTCCTTGGGATCAGCGTTCATGCGGAACAGTTAGCCACGGAGGCACGGAGCAGACGGAGGCAAAGATTGGAGGAAATGATCGTTGGAACCGTGAGTTCTCCGTGTGCTCCGCGGCGAATCACGCGGCGGTGGAGCGGCGGCGGAAGAGGCCGGAGATCTTTCGGGTCAGTCCTGGGAACAGCGCCCACGTGATGAAGATCAGTGCGCCGATCATGATCGTGCAGGAGATGGGGCGCTGGAAGAAGATCCACACGTTGTCGTCGTAATTCGCCATCGAGGTCATGAAGTAGCGCTCGGACAGCGGGCCGAGGATCACGCCGAGGATCAGCGGGGCGGTAGGGAAATTCAGCCGGCTGCACGCGAAGCCGATGACGCCGAAGGCGATGCACAGATAAACATCCGCCATGTTGTTGCGCACCGCGTAGGCGCCCACCAGCGAGAACACCACGATGAACGCGCCGATGATGGCGGCGTCGGCGCTCATCAGCTTGCCGAAGAACTTCGCCACGATGATGGAGATGCCGACCATGAGCACGTTGCCCACGAGAAAGGCGGCGAAGATCGCGTAGATCAGGTTCGGGTCCTTCGTGAAGAGCAGCGGGCCGGGCTGCACGCCCTTGAGCGTGAGCGCGGCCAGCATGATGGCCGAGGCCGCCGAGCTGGGAATGCCCAGCGTGAGCATGGGAATCATGGCGGTGCCGGTGGTGGCGCTCTTGGAAGCCTCCGGCGCGGCGAGGCCGGCCTCCACGCCGGTGCCGAACTCCTTGCCGCGCGGGTGGGCCTGCTTCTCGACGCCGTAGGCCACGAGCGCGCCGACCGTGGCGCCGCCGCCGGGGATGAGGCCGATGACGGAGCCGATGGCGGTGCCGCGCAAGAGCGTCGCCCGCAGCGCCCACAGGTCGCGCAGGGGCAGCATGCGCATCTCGGCCTTGTCCTTCACCTCGGTGGAGAAGTTCACGGCGGCCATCGAGGTCACGACCTCGCCGATGGCGTAGAGGCCGATCATGACCACCACGAAGTCCACGCCGCTCTCCAGCAGCGGCTGGCCGAAGGTGAGGCGATTCACGCCGTAGAGCGGATCGGCGCCGACCGAGCCGATGGCCAGGCCGATGAACAAAGACATCAGCGAGACGGGCAGGCTCGACTTGGAGATCGCCAGCACGCCGCCGAGGCCGAGGAACGTGGCCGCAAAGAACTCCGGCTGGTCGAAGCGCAACGCGAACTTGGCGAAGGGCGGGGCGCCGAACGCGAGGATCAGCGCCGAGGTCATCCCGCCGACGAAGCCCGCCGTGATCGAGATGGAGAGCGCACGCAGCGCGCCCTTCTTCTTCGTGAGCGGGTAGCCGTCCCAGCAAGCCGGCAGCGCATCAGGGTCGCCGGGGACATTCAGCAGCACCGAGCAGATCGAGCCGCCGAACGCGCCGCCGATGTAGATGCCCGCCAGGAACATCATCGAGGCGATCGGCGAGAAATGATAGGTGAACGGCAGGCACATCGCCATCGCGTTCACGAAGGAGATGCCCGGCAGCGCTCCGGCGATCACGCCGATGATCACGCCGAGGACGAGCAGGGAGAGATGCAGCCACTGAAAGGTGGCGCCAAGGCCTTGGAGCAGGTGGGAGAGGTGGTCCATCCGGAGAGGGCGGTCAGTAGATGCGCAACGCGCGGTAAACGGTGACCGTGAGCCCATCCCAGAATCCCTGTCCGCGCTCCAGCGGCATCCCGGCGAGCTTCACGAAGAGATACACGTTGAAGAGCGTGCCGAGCAGCGCCACGAGCACGAGCACCAGCGGCCGGCGCCGGAACCCGCCCAGCAGCAGCCACGCGGCGAAGAAGACGAGAGTGGACCACACGAAGCCGATCCACGAGAAGAGCAGCCCGTAGGCGATCACGAGGGCGACGGCGATCCCGGCCTTGACCGGCTCGATCTCTTCGTCGGGCATCGTGGACATCGGCGCGGCCGCCACGGCGTGCCGCTCCTCGGCGGTGCCCACCACGACGCCCGCCGCCTCCAATCCACGGGAGCGCCGCGCGTACGTCCAGGCCCACAACCGCCGCAGAAACTGGAGGACGCAGCAGACAGCAATCGCCGAGAGCATGAAGCGCGGCCACGCCGCGGCGGAGAAGCGACCGCGGGTCAGGGCTTCAAGGTCGGTGTCCGGCGGCAGGATGTTTCGGAAAAGCACCAGCGCCACGACCAGCGTGAGCCCGGGGGCGATGACGCCCTCGATCAGGAAGGCACGGGTGGGAGG
>CALMOL010000145.1 GCA_937871685.1 uncultured Verrucomicrobiota bacterium | reverse complement strand
CCGCCCGCGCCGGGGCGCGCGGCATTCTGGTCGAAGAGAAGCGTGGCGACGACGTTGTTCTTCCGCACGACCGCGCGCGTCTGCCCGACTTGGTCGCTCCACTGCACCTCGAGCAGCTCGATGCCCTGCTCGTTGGCCTTTTCGCCGGTTCCGAGGATGAAGCGCTCGTTGTTCTCGCGCGAGGCGATGGTGATGACCTTGCGATCTCCCATCGTCATGACCGCGTTGATGAACAGCGCATCGGCCCAGCCTGGCTGTGGCGGCGGGGTGGGCGCGGGCGTGGCCGCCGTGGGCAGCGAGAAGGGCGAGCGCGCCAGCATTTTCTCGTAGCGCGACATCGGCAGCGCGGCAGGCAGGGCGTCCGCCCCGGAGGGCGCCGCCGGTGCGGGCGGATCCTCGGCGCGCAGGAGGCCGATGGCCGCGAGCGAGCCCGCGAGCAGGGCGATGCGGCGCGAGGGGGAGGGCATGAAGGCGCGACCATAGCCGGAATTCCGCCCTTGCCAGGGCGAGGCTTCGTCACGTCGCGCTCCTCCTGTTCTTGCTCGCTCAATCTCCCTCTGTGTCGTCGTTGTCGTCCTCCTCCTCGTCCAAGTCGCCGGCCGCGTCGAGTTCGTCCGAGTTCTCGTCTTCCTCGAAGGCCGCATCCTGCCGCATCGCCTCGGCCTCGGTGATCGTTTCCTCGGACTCGGTTTCCCAGCCGCTTTCCAGGTAGGTCGCGCCGGCCGCGGCCTCTGCCTCGGGGAGGGTGACGGCTTGCTCGGCGGCACGCCACGGCACCTCGGCCGTCGCGATGGTCGCGGGGTCGAGGCCCGCGAAGAATTCCGCGTGCGCCGCCGCCGTCTCCTTCCCGCTGGCCATCCAAAAGGTGTCGAGTGCGTCAAACTCCTTCGCGGCCGAGGGATACACGAGGTCCACGTAGTCGTTGAGGCCCTGGAACTTCCCCTCGATCCACTGCGCGCGGTGCAGCGCGGTGAGAAAGGCTCCCTGCGTAGCTGGCGTGCGGGTCAGGGTGTCCGCCTCGGTGGCGAGCCACGTCAGCTCGATGGAAATCCCGCGATACTTCCGCACCGCTGCATCCAGCGCGCGCAGGCGCTTGGCGAGATCGGCCATCTGGCGCTTGAACTCGGCGAGCCGGGCGGCCGGCTTTTCCCCGAGGGGCTTCTCGGCGAAATCCTCTCGTCCTTTCGCCAGCAGGCTCCGGCCGAGATCGCGGTCATAGATCTCCCACGTGGACTGTAGCTTGCCAAGCGCCTCGGCGATCCCGGGGACGCGCACGCCGGAGAACCGGAACGCCGTGTCGAGCGCGCCCATCGCCCGGTCGAGCGCGCGCGCCGTGCGGGGCATCGCGGCGTCCTTGCGCGCCGTCTCCTCGCGGAGCTGGGCGAGGAGCTTGGCGGCGGCGGCGAGGTTTTTCTTGAGCGCCCGCGCCTTGCGGGAGCGGAGGGCTGGATCTTTCGAGCGCTCGCTTTTCATGAGCCGCCCCGCGGCTTGCGCGGCGCGTTCCATGGCGATGACCACGTCGGCCGCGCGCGCCTTCTTCGCGGCGGGCTTCCTTGGTCCCGCGGCGGCCGGCGGAGGCGGCGGGGAGGCGCTCGCCGAAGGAGACGGCTCCGCGGGTGGCGGGGCG
>CALMOL010000144.1 GCA_937871685.1 uncultured Verrucomicrobiota bacterium | reverse complement strand
AGCGAGTAGAGGTCGGAGCGGCCGTCGAGGTCGGCCCATTCCTCGCACTGCTCGGGCGAGGCGTAGAGCGCCGTGCCGCGGAAGCCGGTGGTGAGCGCGGCGGAGGCCTCGCCGAGCTCGCCGGCCTGGAAGGCGCGCGCGAGGCCGAAGTCGATGATCTTGGCCTCCCAGCGCTCCGGGCCGGCGTCGGTGCCGGAGGCCGGGGCGACGATCACGTTGGGCGGCTTGAGGTCGCGGTGGACGATGCGCTGGGCGTGGATCGCGCCGAGGCCACGCGCGACCTGCGCGGCGAGATCGAGCGCGAGCAGCGGCGGCAGCGGTCCGCGGGCGCGCAGCCAGCGGTCGAGCGGCTCGCCGGCCACGAACTCCATCGCGTAGAAAAAACGCCCCGGCTCGTCCGAGAGGAAGAGGACGCCGGCGACGTTCGGGTGTCGCACGCGGGCCGCGGCGCGGGCCTCGCGGACGAAGAGCGCGTGGGCGCGCGGATCGGCCGCATGGGCCGGCGTGATCACCTTGAGCGCGACCGGGACGCGGAGCTTCTCGTCCCACGCCGCGTAGGTGACGCCCATGGAGCCGGCCCCAAGCCGCCGCGGTGCGCCATCCGGCTGGCGCTCGACGCGATAGTGCGCGAGGCGCCCATCCGGCCCGAGCAATGGGTCGGGCACTGGAACGGCCTCCTCCGACATCGCCGAGCGTAGAGCGGGGCGATTGAATGCAAAGCCGGTTTTCGGCGGACACCCAAACCGAATTTCACCACAGATTTCGCAGATTAGGAAAAAAGCAAGCTGACGGTCGAAGCCCCAGCCCGAGCTGCGCGGGACGACGGACCCTCGACCGCAAGATCCCAATCTGTGAAATCTGCGAAATCTGTGGTCA
This sequence comes from uncultured Verrucomicrobiota bacterium, assembly GCA_937871685.1. Taxonomy (GTDB): domain Bacteria; phylum Verrucomicrobiota; class Verrucomicrobiia; order Chthoniobacterales; family SZAS-18; genus SZAS-18. Next base: position 4,996 of record CALMOL010000144.1, on the reverse strand, counting down.
AGCACTGTCGGTCGAAATCATTCTCGCAGAGCGCCGCGGCCGCGCAGGAGGCGCTGCGAGAGCCACGTGCCCAGCGCCACGATGAGCACGGCGATCATTCCCAGCGCCGCGCCCGGGCCGCGGCCGGTGGCGCTTTGAAAATAGTTGTAGATGCCCAAGGCGACGGGGGCCTGCGCAGCCGACGAGATCAGCACGATTACCACGCTCAGCTCCACCGCGGCGGTCACGAAGGCGGTGACGCCGCCCGCGACGATGCCGCCGAGCATCAGCGGAATCACCACGCGGCGCAGCGCGCGCGGGCGGCTCGCGCCGAGGTTTTGCGCGGCCTCCTCCATCGAGGGATGAACCTGCTGGAGCGCCGCCACGCACGAGCGGAGCGCGTAAGGGAGCCGGCGCACGGAAAAGGCCAGCGTGATCGCCAGCCACGTCGAGAGCACCGCGGTCTGGGTCCATGGCACGTCCACGCCCTTGAACATCCGCAGGTAGCCGATGCCCAGCACGACGCCCGGCACGGCCAGCGAGGCGGAGGCCAGGAAGTCGAGCAATCCCCGCCCCGGCGCGTTCGTGCGGAGCATCAGGTAGGCGATCACGGCCGCCAGCAACGCGTCCGCCCCGGCGGCGATGCCGCAGTAGAAGAGCGTGTTCGAGAGGAGCTGAGGGGCGTCCTCCAGCACGGTGGCGTAATGGCCGGCCGTCCACGGGTCGGGCAGCACGGTGAAGCTCCACACCTTGGCGAAGGACATCAGCAGCAGCCCGAGGTGCGGCGAGAGCACCACGAGCAGCGTAAGGATGACCCACGCGTAGGCCGCCACCGCGCGCCAGCCACGCAAGGGAAAGCGCGCCACGCCCGAGCCGCCGCGCTGCGCGGTGGCGTAGTCGCGGCCCCGCAGCACGCGCTGGGAAAGCCAGAGGGCGGCGAGCGAGAGCGCCACGAGGGCCGCGGAGATCACGTAGCCAAGCGGGTCATCCACGCCGACGTTGGTGATGCGCAGGTAGGCCTGCGGCGCGAGGAGCAGCTTCTCGTCGAGCATCAGCGGCGTGCCGAGGTCATCGAACACCTTCACGAAGACGAGCAGCGCCCCGGCCGCGTATCCGGGCAGCACGAGCGGAAGCACCACGCGGCGGAACAGGCGAAAACCCTTCGCGCCAAGGTTCATCGCCGCCTCCTCCATCGCGCCGTCGAGCGAGGCAAGCGCGGTGGACACGTTGATGAGGATGAACGGGAAGTAGTGCAGCGCCTCGACGAAGATCACGCCGCCCAGCCCTTCCAAAAATGGCACGCGGACACCGAGCCATTCCTTGAGCAGGAGGTTCACGGTGCCGTTCTTTCCCCAAATCGTCTGCATCGCGACCGCGCCGACAAAGGGCGGCATCACGAGCGGCAGCACGCCGAGCGTGTAGGCGAGCCCCGCGCCGCGGAAGGAGAAGCGCGACGTCAAATATGCCAGCGGCAAAGCAATCACGCTCGCCCCAAGCGCCGCCATCGCGGCCACGAAGAGCGAGTTGAAGAACGCCTCGCGCAGCACCCCGGTGGTGAACAGCCCGCCCATGTGCGCGAGCGTGAACGATCCGTCCGCGTTGGTGAACGCCGCCCGCACCACGGTGCCGACCGGAAGAATGAGGGAGAAGAAGAGGAACGCCGCGATGAGGATGACCGCGGCAAAGGCGCCGCGGGAATTGCCGATTGCCGGTTGCCGATTTCCAATTGGCCTCGTCGGCGGAGCGAGTTCGACGGGAGCAGAGGGAAGTTCCATGCGAGCGGGAAGGCGCCGCCATCAACTCTGACCACTCGCGGCTTCGCCGGCTTATCCGCCCAATCGGCAGCCGGCAATTGAAAATCGGCAATCCTCTACTCCATCCGCAGCGCGCGCACCGGGTCGAGCCGGGCAGCGAACCACGCCGGGATCAGCGCGGCCAGCGAGCAGATCACGAAGGCGCTCACGCAGATGAGCACCACGTCGCCGGGGACGATCTGCGCCGGGATCTCGGAGAACTGATAGATCGACGATGGGAATACCTCGATGCCGAAGGTCGAGGCCAGCCAGCGGGCGAACTCGTTGCGCCAGCGCACCAGCCCGAGGCCGAGGCCGAGGCCGGCGGCATTGCCGATGAAACCGACCACCATCCCTTGCGCGAGGAAGATCCAGATTACTTGCGCGGTGCGCGAGCCGAGCGCCTTGAGCACGCCGATCTCGCGCGTCTTTTGGACCGTCACGGTGATGAGCGTGTTCATGATCCCGAACGCCGCCACGATGATGATGAAGAAGAGCAGGAAGAACATCACCGTCCGCTCCAGCCGCACCGCGTCGAAGAAGGTGCGATTCAAATCGATCCACGTCAGCACCGCGAGCGGCGGCTCCAGCTTCGGCCCGATCACCGCCTGCGCGCGTTGGGCGAGATAAGCATCCTTCAGCTTCACCGCGAGGGAGTGAACCTCGTCGCGCAGCCCGTAGAGTTCCTGGCCGAGGAAGAGCGGCAGGAAGATGAACTCCGAGTCGTAAGCGAAGCGGCCCGAGGCGAAGATGCCCGTCACGGTGACCTCGGTGGGAAGCGCCAGCTCGCGCACCTTCTTCAGCTCGGCTTGGCGCGCCGCCTCGGATGCGCCGGACTTCTCGAGGGCTTCGAGCCGGTCGAAGACCTCCTTCAAGTTGCGCGGCGAATAGATGATGAACGTGTCGCCGACCTGAAGGCTGAGCGCCTTCGCCAGTTCGATGCCCACCACGGCCTTGTTCCCGTCGAGGTCCCATGCGCCCTCCTTGATGTGCTCGGCGATTTCCGAGACCTGGGCTTCCAGCGCGGGATCCACCGCGCGAATCTTCGGCGCGAGGCGCTGGTTGTTGAACTCGGCGATGACCGGCCCGATCACGGTGGGCGACACGGCCACCACGTCCGATGAGGCGGCCTTCACCTTGGCCATCACCGAGCGCCAGTCGGTCATGATCTCGCGGTTGGTGACGAGCAAGTGCGCGTCGAACCCGACGACTTTCTTCTTCAGCTCTCGGTCGAAACCGGTCATCACCGAGATCACGAGAATCAGCACCGTGATGCCAAGCGTGACGCCCAGGATCGAGATGACCGTGATGATCGATAGGAAAGTGCGCCGCGGCTTGAGATAGCGCAGCGCGAGGAAGAGCGAGAAAGATCGGATGGGCATCGCGCTTCAGGCCTTCGGCTTCATGTGCGGAAAAAGGATCACGTCGCGAATGCTCTCGGCCCCGGCGAGCAGCATCACGAGGCGGTCGATGCCGACGCCGATCCCGCCGGCGGGCGGCATCCCGTGCTCCAGGGCGAGGAGGAAGTCCTCGTCGAGGGCCATCGTCTCGCCGCCGCTTTGCTCGAGGAGTCGGGCGCGCTGCACGTCGGGATCGTTCAACTCGGAATACCCAGGGGAGATTTCCTGGCCGTTGATGATGAGTTCGTAAACGTCCACCAGCGAGGGGTCCTCGACGTTCTGCTTGGCGAGCGGGACGAGTTCCTTCGGCAGGTGCGTGACGTAGAGCGGGTCGAGCGTCTTCTCCTCCACGAGCTTCTCGAAGAGCTGCTGCGTGACCTCGTGCGCCTCCATCGCCTCGGAAATTTGCACGCCGAGCGCACGCGCGCGCTCCTTCTGCGCGGCGAGGTCGAGCGTGAACCAGTCGTCGCCGGCCGCGGCCGCGATCAAGTCGCGGTAGCGCGCGCGCCGCCATGGACGGGTGAGGTTCAGCCGCTTGGCCACGTTTCCCTCGGCGTCGCGCGTCTCGATCCCCAGCGAGCCGTTCACGAGCATCGCGAGCTGGCAGATCATTTCCTCGACGAGGTCGGCCATCATCTCGAAGTCCGCGTAGGCCCAGTAGGCCTCCAGCATCGTGAACTCGGGGTTGTGCCGGCGCGAGACGCCCTCGTTGCGGAAGTTGCGCCCCATCTCGAAGACCTTCGGGATGCCGCCGACCAGGAGGCGCTTGAGGTTCAACTCCAGCGCGATGCGGAGGTGGAGATCGGAATCGTAGGCGTTGTGGTGCGTGGTGAACGGCCGCGCCGCCGCTCCGCTGGCCACGGCCTGGAGGATCGGCGTTTCCACCTCGACGAAGCCGCGCGCCTCGAGGAACTCGCGGATGGCCCGCACGATCCTTGGCCGCGCGAGGAGGACGCGGCGGGATTCCTCGTTGGAAACGAGGTCGAGGTAGCGCTGGCGGTAGCGCTGCTCCACGTCGGCCAGGCCGTGCCACTTTTCCGGCAGCGGGCGCAGGGCCTTGGCGAGCGGCGTGAACTTCGCGGCGCGGATGGTCCACTCGCCGGTGCGGGTGACGAAGCCCTCGCCCTCGACGCCGAGGAAGTCGCCGAGGTCGAGGAGGCCGAACGCGGCCATCTGCTCGAGATCGAATCCCTTGGCGTTCACATAGACCTGGATGCGGCCGGTCGCGTCGGAAAGGTCGAGGAAGTGCGACTTGCCCATGTCGCGGTGCGCGGTGATCCGGCCGGCGGCGCGCAAGGTCTTCCCCTCGGCGAACGCGGCCCTCACATCGGCGACCGAGCCGTCCACGCTGAAGCGCCCGCCGAACGGCGCGATGCCGGCGGCGGCGAGCGCGGCCGACTTCTCGCGGCGGCGCGCGACAAGTTCGCCGCCGTGGGACGCGGCATCGGGCGGGAGAGGTTCGGCTTCAGGCATGGCGGGCGGGGACGGTGCATCGGCCAGGGAAAACGGCAATGGCACCCGCGTGAGCGCCCCGCCGGCCAAGTCCACATCAGAGGAAACCATTGCCGTCAGGTCACGCCGGCGGGCAAAACGCCCCGATGCTGGCGGGCCGGTCCCGGTCGCCCGTCGGCGGAGGAACAACCGGCGCTTCGACCCGCCTTCCCCGCGCACCAACCAGGCGAAATTCCCGCTCCGTCGCGCCCCATTCGAGGCACCGCCCGTCAAAAAAGCGGGCGCTCCCTTTCGGAAGCGCCCGCTGGGGTTGGCCGGCTTGGCCGGTGGCTCAGGCGGCGAGGGCCGCGGGCGCAGCGCCGTCGCGCGGGT
>CALMOL010000143.1:23492-26104 GCA_937871685.1 uncultured Verrucomicrobiota bacterium | reverse complement strand
CGGCCAGGGCACGGGACGGGGCCGGTCGATGGTCTATGGCTTCGCGCGCCCGTCAGGCGGGCAGGTGCGCGTCCACAGCGAGCCGGGGCTGGGCACCACCGTGTCGATCTACCTGCGCGCCGCCGAAGGCGAGGCGGGCCTGCCGGCGCGCCTCCTCGGGATCTGCGCCCGCGCGGATGCGATCCGCGACGAGCAGCTCGAAGTGGGCGCGCATTTCCTCGTCGAGCTCGGCCGTCCGACTCCGGCGCAGCACGAGATCGCGGAGCTTGGAGAGAAATGTATTCATGGCTGCGGGGCGGCGAGGACGCTTTGGACGAGCGCGGCCACGCGCTCCCAGTTGGCCACCTCTTCCTTGAGCTGGCGGCGGCCGGTGGCGGTGAGGCGGTAGAAGCGCGCGCGCCGGTTGTTCTCGCTGGTGCCCCACTCCGAGGAGATCCACCCACGTTGTTCGAGGCGCACGAGCGCCGGATACACCGTGCCTTGGTTCAGAATGACGGCGTCGCCGGAAACCTGCTCGATGCGCCGCGCGATCCCGAAGCCGTGCAAAGGCCCGAGCTGGGCCAATGTTCGGAGCACAAGGAGGTCCAGCGTGCCCTGGAGGAGATCGGTGCGCTTGTCGCTCATGTGGCCATTCCACACGATCTGCTGTGGATGGTCAACAGGAGCGTTGCCGCCGATCTTGCGCGATGGCCGCCCCAGTGGGAGTCCGGGGCGCATAGTTGGTCTCGGGCTTCGCCCCGGCTCGGTGCTCAGGGAGGGGTTCATTCGCCGGCCGACGCGGCCGGGGGGGCGGGCGGCCCCGATTCACGGCGCTGATTCGCGGTTCTAACCCACGGCAAAAGGCACCCCGCGCGTCCCGGACGCCGGGCGTCGGTTTCTCATCCCATCCCTCTAAACGACCCCCATGAAAGCGATCTGCTGGCACGGCAAAAGCGACCTCCGCCTCGACACGGTTCCCGATCCCACGATCCAAGAGCCGACCGACGCGATCATCAAGATCACCGCGACCGCCATCTGCGGCAGCGATCTTCACCTCTTCGACGGCTACCAGCCCACCATGGAGGCGGGCGACATCATGGGCCACGAGCCGATGGGCATCGTCGTGGAAGTCGGCAGCGCCGTGAAGCGCCTCAAGAAAGGCGACCGCGTCGTCGTTCCCTTCACCATCTCCTGCGGCCACTGCTGGTTCTGCGAGAAGACGCTTTTCTCCTGCTGCGACACCACCAATCCCAACCACAAGCTCGCCGAAGAGGCGATGGGCCACTCGCCCGCCGGCTTGCTGGGCTTCTCGCACATGCTCGGCGGCTACGCGGGCGGGCAGGCGGAATACCTGCGGGTGCCGCACGCGGACGTCGGCCCGATCAAGATCGAGTCCGGCCTGCCCGACGAGAAGGTGCTCTTCCTCTCGGACATCTTCCCCACCGGCTACATGGCGGCCGAGAACGCCAACATCCAGCCCGGCGACACCGTGGCCATCTGGGGCTGCGGCCCCGTGGCGCAGTTCGCCATCCAAAGCGCATGGATGCTCGGCGCCGGCCGCGTGATCGCCATCGACAACGTGCCCGAGCGCCTGGAAATGGCCCGCACCTTCGGCCGGGCCGAGACGATCAACTTCGACGACGTCACCCCCTACGACCGCCTTCAGGAACTCACCAATGGCCGCGGCCCCGACTCCTGCATCGACGCGGTCGGCGCGGAGGCTCACGGCGGCGGCAGCCTCGGCGCGGTGGTGGACAAGGCCAAGGCGGCCGTCGGCCTCGCCACCGACCGGCCCACGGCGCTGCGCCAGGCCATCATTGCCTGCCGCAAGGGCGGCACGGTCTCGGTCCCCGGCGTCTATGTCGGCCTGCTCGACAAGGTGCCGGTGGGCGCGCTGATGAACAAGGGCCTCACGCTCAAGAGCGGCCAGACCCACGTGCAGCGCTACATGAAGCCGCTGCTGGAAAAGATCGAGTCCGGCCAGATCGACCCGAGCTTCGTCATCACCCACAGCCTCCCGCTGGAGCAGGGGCCGGACGCCTATCCCATCTTCCGGGACAAGGAAGACGGCTGCATCAAGGTCGTTCTCAAGCCTTGATTGGCCTGCTTCAGCGCTCATGAAAACCGTTCACCAAATCGCCCGCGGCCTGGGCTGGTTCTCCATCGCCCTCGGGTTGGGCGAAGTCTTCGGTGGAAGGCAACTGGACAAGACCCTCGGGACCGCCAATCGCCGCAACGTGTTTCGCCTCTTCGGCGCGCGCGAAATCATCACCGGCCTCGGCGTTCTGTCCGGGACGCGGCCGAAAGCCTCATGGCTTTGGGCCCGCGTGGCCGGAGACGCGCTCGACCTCACGGCCCTCGGCGAGTCCCTGCGGCTCAAGACCGCCGACCGCAAGAATCTCCTGGTCGCGATCGCCGCCGTTGCCGGGGTGACCGCGCTGGACGTTTTCTGCGCGAGCGCGCTCGACCGGGAAGCGTGAGGTGGGCTGCGGCAGCAGGGGTTGCCGCATCAGCCCTCTGCACGCAGACCGCTGTTGGAGCCGCGACGGCGCCGGCCGCGGCTTGCGGAGAGTCGGACGCGTTTTGGAGTGCGGTGGCAAGCGTCAGCGCGACACCGCTTTCGACTTCCCAGC
>CALMOL010000143.1:9989-23482 GCA_937871685.1 uncultured Verrucomicrobiota bacterium | reverse complement strand
CCCCCGCCGGCCCGGTCGCCCCAGGGGGTTGTGGGGTCTGCGGCTCCCCCGGCACCCCAAAACGCCGGTGCGCTTGCGGGCTGGGCTTGACCAGGATCGGAACGGGTTGGCGACCGCACGATGATCAGCCTCGCCTGGCGCTTGCTGCGACCGAGCAAGTCCCTCAGATCCATCCGGCCGCCTGCAAGAAACGCCGCGCGTAGATGAGCCCGAGCGCGGTGGACGCGGTGTGAATTTCCCCGCTCTCGGCGCGGCGCACCGCCTCCGCGGCGGATACGAGCTCCACCTTGATCTTCTCCGTCGGCTCCGGCTCGGGCCGCACCTCCAGGCGGGTGTTCCACGCGACGAAGACCACGCAAACCTCCGTCGAATAGGACGGCGTCCCGAAGAACTGTCCGATGCGCTCGACGCGTTCCGCCGTGGCGCCGATCTCTTCCTTGAGCTCCTTCCGCACGACTTCCTCCAGCGGCATGTCGCCGGTGTCACCGGTCGAGCCGGCCGGCGTTTCCAGGCACCACGCGTCCGCGGGATAGCGGTATTGGCGGATCAGCACCACCTCGCCCTCGGGCGTCACGGGGACGATGATCACGCCGGTGGAGCGCTCGGCGTAGGCGAAGGTGAGCGGCTTGCCGCGACCCGGCACGGCGACCTCGTCTTCGCGCACGTTGAAGCGCTCGCTCTCGAAGACCAAGCGCGAGGAGGCCACCTGCCAGCCAAGGGTCTTGGCAACGGGCTTCGGGGGAAAAGAAGAGTCAGACATGACGAGGCGTGGCGAGAAGATCCAAAGAGGGCTGACCGCGGTGAGCGCAGCCCGACGCCTCGACCGACCGATGATGGTCAGAGCAGCTTGTCCAGCGTGACCGGCAGATGGCGCACCCGCTTGCCCGTGGCGTGGAAGACCGCGTTCGCCACGGCCGCGGCGGTGCCCACGAGGCCGATCTCGCCCAAGCCTTTCGCGCCGAGCGGGTTCACGATGGTGTCGTCCTCGTGCACGAAGATCACGTCGATCTCGGGGATATCCTTGTTCACGGGGATGTGATACTCGGCCAAGTTATGGTTCATGAACCGGCCAAACGCGTGGTCGGACAGCGTTTCCTCGTGCAGCGCCATGGAAATGCCCCACACCACGCCGCCCAGGATCTGCGAGCGGGCGGTCTTCGGGTTCAGGATGCGGCCGCCGGCCACGGCGTCCACCACGCGCGTGACGCGCACCATGCCGATGTCCTCCTCCACCTCCACCTCGACGAAGGTCACCTGGTGCGAGTGCCGCGAGTAGCCGCTCTGCTCCAGCATCTTCGGCTTGGCGGTGACTTCCTCGTCGAGCGTCGCCATGTCGCTCCGGCGCAGGATCTCGGTGAGGGCGATCCCGCGCGCCGAGTCGCGATGGAGGCGAACCTCGCCGTTCTCAAACACCACGTCCTCCAACGTGGCGTCGCCCAGCGGCGAGTCGTGAATCTTGCCCGCGAGCTTGAAGAGCTTCTCGCGCAGCGCCTCGCACACTTCCTTCACCGCGGTGCCCACGCTGGCCGCCGTCCAGGAGCCGCCCTCGACCGGCGAGAAGGGCAGGGTGGAATCGCCGAGTTGGAATTCCACGCGCTCCAACGGGATGCCGAGCGTCTCGGCGGCGATCTGGGTCATGATCGTGTAGGTGCCGGTGCCGATGTCCGCGGTGGCACTGCCCACGATGAGCCGGCCGTCCACGTGGAGCGTGGCCTTCGCGCCGGCCTTGTCCTGCATCGCCTCCCAAGCGCCGGTGGACATGCCCCAGCCGATGAGCCGGTTGCCGCGGCGCATGGAGCGCGGCTCGAGATTGCGCTGGCTCCAGCCGAAGCGCTCGGCGCCCTGGCGGTAGCACTCGCGCAATTCCTTGGAGGAGAAGGGCTTGTCGAGATTCTGGTCGCGCTCGGCGTAGTTCTTGAGGCGGAATTCCAGCGGGTCCATCCCCAGCCGGTGGGCCAGCTCGTCCACGGCGCATTCCAGCGCGAAGGTGCCCTGCGTGGCGCCCGGCGCGCGCATGTCCGCCGGGGTGTAAACGTCCATCGGTGCGATCCGGTATTCGAGCCGCACGTTGTCGCACTGGTGCAGGAGGCCCGACCAGTTCACGATCCCCTCGGCGAAGTCCTCGAAGGTGGAGGTATCGGCGAAGGCCTCGTGGATGATCGCCTCCAGCTGGCCGTCGCGCGCGGCGCCAAGACGGACTTCCTGCCGCGTCTCGGAGCGGTGGGAGAAGGTGAACATCTGCTGCCGCGTGAGCGACACGCGCACCGAGCGCTTCAACTGGCGCGCCGCGAGCACGGCGAGGAACACGTTATAGACCGGCCGCAGCCCCGAGCCGAAGCCGCCGCCGACAAACGGCGAGATCACGCGCACGTCGTCCGACGACATCGAGAACACGCTGGCCAAGTAAGCCTGCACGTTCTGCGCGCCCTGGGTCTTGTCATAGACGGTGAGCTTGCCCTCCTCGCCATACGCCACGGTGGTGGCGTAGTTCTCCATCGGGTTGTGGTGCTCGGTGGGCGTCGCGTATTGGGCCGAGACCTGATACTTCGCGTCGGCGAACGCCTGGTCCGCCTCGCCGCGCGGCTTGGGCGGCGGCGTGTAGCCGGCGCGGCCCGTGGGCGGCTCGTAGGCCTCCGCCATGGCGTCGTCGAAGTTGGTCTGGTGCGGTTCCGGCGCGTATTCCACGCGGACGAGGCTCGCGGCGTAGCGCGCCAGCTCGAAGTTCTCGGCCACCACCAGCGCCACGGGTTGGCCGGAATAGACGACCTTGTCGTCGTGGAGCGGGCGGAACGGCGAGCCGTTCGGCGCGATCTGGTCCTGGTAGGAGCGGTCGAGCCAAGCCAGGCGCGGCGTGTTCTCGTGCGTGAGCACCTCGATCACGCCCTCCAGCGCGAGCGCGGCCGTGGCGTCGATGCGCGTGATGCGCCCCTTGGCGACCGTGGAGGAAACGATCACGCCATAGGTGAGCCGCGGCACGTTGAATTCCCCGGCGTATTTGGCCGCGCCGGTGACCTTGGCGCGGCCGTCCACGCGGGAAACCGGCTTGCCGACGTATTGGGTGGCAGTCATGGACAAAAAAGTTGGAGGAATTTCAGGCTGTCGATGCTTCCCGCAGCGCGCGCACCACGGCGCGGCGGGCCAGCTCGATCTTGAAGGCGTTGAAGCGATACCCGCGGGCGTCGCGCAGCAGGTGGTCCGCCGCCGCGCGGAAGGCGTCGGCCCCGGCCGCCTGGCCGACGAGCAGTGCCTCGGCCTCCGGGTCGCGCCACGGCTTGTGGGCCACGCCGCCGAGCGCGAGGCGGGCCGTGGTGATCTTGCCGCCTTCCATTTCCAAGCCGGCCGCCACCGAGACGAGGGCGAAGGCGTAGGAGGAACGGTCGCGCACCTTCACGTAGGAGTGATGCTTCGCGAAGCCGCGCCTTGGCAGATCGATGGCGGTGATCAGTTCGTCGGGCCGGAGGTTGTTGTCGAACTGCGGCGTGTCGCCGGGCAGGCGGTGAAACTCCCCGAGCGGGATCGAGCGCTCGCCGTCCGGTCCCTGCACCTGCACCACGGCTTCCAGCGCCGCGAGCGCCACGGCCATGTCGCCGGGATAGGTGGCGATGCACTGCTCGCTCGTGCCGAGGATCGCGTGCATTCGGTTGAGGCCCGCGATGGCCGGGCAGCCCGAGCCGGGCTCGCGCTTGTTGCAGGGCGTGCCGACGTCGTAGAAGTAATAGCAGCGCGTGCGCTGGAGGAGGTTGCCGCCGTTGGTGGCCATGTTGCGCAGTTGCGGCGAGGCCCCGGCGAGGATCGTGCGCGCAAGGAGCGGATAGCGCGCCTGCACCGCGGGGTGGTAGGCGGTGTCCGCGTTGGTGGCGAGCGCGCCGAGGCGCAGACCGCCGTCGGGCCGCTCCTCGATCTGCGCGAGCGGCAGGCGGTTGATGTCCACGAGCCGCGGCGGGCGCGCGACGTTCTCCTTCATCAGGTCGAGAAGGTTCGTGCCGCCGGCGACCAGCTGGGCGCCGTCGTGGGCGGCCAGCTCGCGCACGGCCGCGGCGGGCTCGGTGGCCCGGGCAAAGGTGAAGGAGTTCATTCGGCGAGGTGGTAGGCGGGAATGGGCGTGGCGTTCTTCTCGGACGCGGGCTTTTCGCCTCGCTCCCTCAGCGTCTGGCGAATCGCGTCCATGATGTTCGGATACGCGCCGCAGCGGCAAAGGTTGCCGCTCATCAGCTCGCGGATGTCCTCGTCCGTCCGCGCGTGGCCCTCGTTCATCATCCCGACGATCGAGCAGATCTGGCCCGGCGTGCAGTAGCCGCACTGGAAGGCATCATGCTCGACGAAGGCGGCCTGCACGGGGTGCAGCGCGCCGTCCTCGCCCGCGAGGCCCTCGATGGTGGTGATCTCCGCGCCATCGCGCATCACGGCGAGCGTGAGGCAGGAATTGATGCGCTTGCCGTCCACCAGCACGGTGCACGCGCCGCACTGGCCGTGGTCGCAGCCCTTCTTGGTGCCGGTGAGATCGAGGTGTTCGCGCAGGGCATCGAGGAGCGTGACCCACGGCTGCACGGCCATCTGCCGGGCCTGGCCGTTGATGGTCAGCGTGATCGTTTCGGGCGGAGCGAGGGAGGACGACGCGTGCATGGGGGACGGAGATCGCTCGGAGAATCGCCGCCGGCGATCCCCGTGGTCTCAGACACTTCCCCGGCCTTCGCTTTCGGCGGCGGCCTGCCTGGCCTCAGCCCCGCGAGCTGGCAATGGCATTCAAGATCGCCCCCGGTCGCTCGCGCGGCACGAAGTGGCCGACCCCCGGCAGGATCTCTCGCCGGAAGCCGCCGGCGAAGGACTTGGCCTGCTCCTCGGCCGTGGCCGCGTCGGCCAGGGACGCGCCATCGTCCGCGCCGTGCAACTGCACGGTCGGCATCTCGATGATCGGATGTTTCTTCAGCCTCGCCTCGAGCTCCGCGAAGCGCGGGTCCTGCGGCGCGTTGCCCCAGCGGACGCGGTAGGAGTGGAGGGTGATTTCCACCCAGTCCGGGTTGTCCCAGGCGGCGGCCGTGGCCTCAAACTCCGCTTCGGAAAAGTTCCAACCCGGCGCCCACGTCCGCCAAAGGTAGCGGCACAGCTCGCGCCGGTTGCCCTGTAGCGCCTCTCGGCCGCGGTCCGACGCGAAGAACCACTGATACCAATAGGCGTGCCCCTGGCGGTAGTTCATCTCCGCGCCGGACGGGATGCCGGTCTGGTAAGGCACCGAGACGGTCACGAGACGCTCCACGCGCTTCGGCCACAGGGCCGCCAGCACATAGGCGATGCGCGCGCCCCAGTCGTGCCCGACCACCGTCGCGCGCTCGATGCCGAGGCCGTCGAGCAACTGCAAGGCGTCGCAGGCCATCGTCGTCATCTGCGCCGTGCGCGGCGCAGACGGATCGCGGAAGCGGGTGGATCCAAAGCCCCGCAGGTGAGGGACGATCACGCGCCAGCCGGCCGCGGCGCAAGGCGGCGCCACCGCGTCCCACGCGCCCGCGCTGTCGGGCCAGCCGTGGAGCAGGAGGAGCGGGCGCCCGTCCGCCGGGCCGTGCTCCTCGCAGGCGAGGTGCAGGTCCTCGGTGGTGACAACGCGATGCGGGCGCTCATTCATGAAGCTGGCATCGCACCTCGGCGTCGCTCGGACGGATGCGGTTATCGCGCCGGCGAGGCAGCCGGCGTCGGTGAACCGCTCGACGCAGCCGTCCCAAGTTTCAACTTCGCGAGAAACTCGATCGTGCGCTCCACGATCGCGCGCTTGAGCGGCTCCGGCCCGGCGTCCAGCATGTCGTCGTGCCGCGCGCCCGCGAGCGGCGCCACCTCGATCCCGAGCGCCTTTTGTTCCTCCTCGCTGGGAAGAACGCCGGGATCAGCCGGGAAGTCGGAGCCGCGCAGCAGAAGCATCGGCGGCCGGGCGACGCGCGGCACCGGCATCCGGCGGTGATCGAGCGTGATCACGGCGGCGGGCATGGACGGATGATCGCGCGTCAGCCACATCGAGATGTCGCCGCCGTTGGAATGGCCCACCAGAACCGGATGCTCCCAGTCGAAGACGGGATAGCGCTCGCGGAGCTGGGCGCGGACGAAGAGAAGGTTCTCGCTGCCGCGCTTCCACCAGGGCGACCGCACCTCCTGGACGTTGCCCTCGCGGGGAATGGGCGCGTCGCCGGGTAGATCGTGCTGGACCGCCACCACGAGGAAGCCGCGGGCCGCCAGTGCCCTAGCGAGGAAGGAATATTCGCGGTGGCCGACGCCGTAGCCGTGGGAAAGGAGCGCCACGGGGCCGAGCCCTTCCTCGCAGCAGTCCTCCGCCGAGGGCTTGTAAAGGTGGACCGGCACGTCCCGGTTTCGCGCGGGGTCATGCAGAGCCACGTCCTCCTCCTGGATGGCCGGCTCGGCAGCCAAGCCGGCCGGCGACAGGAAGACGACCGCGAGAAGGCAGAGCAGGCGAGGCATAAGGATTCCATCGGAACCGGAGCGCTGGCCGGCGGCAATCCAAACCATGACTCACCCCGCGGCCGGTCTAATCCATCCAGCCAGGGCACGCCCCGCCGATTCGGGACCGCCATGAACATTTCCGCCAAAGACCTCACCAAGGAATCCGCCACCAGCCCCCGCCAACGCACCGGCGGATACACCATCCTTTCGCGCCTGACCGACAAGGCCCGCGCCGACATCAACGGCAACATCGGCGAATACCACACTGACTGCCCGCTTGATCACTTCCTGCTCGATTGGAAGGGCGTCGAATACGCTGGAGTGCGCAAGGCGCTGGAAGCCGGGGCCGACGATGCGGCCATCGCCAAGCATCTTGATTCGCACGGCACGCCCAAGACGCCCGAGGAGATCAAGGCGTGGTCGGACCAGACGGAAAAGCTTTCCCTGCACGGCCATCCCGAGAAGGGCGAATATTTCGACGGCGAGTGCAAACGCCTCGGCCTTGATCCAACCAAGGCTTCCCTCTTCGACATGCTGGAAGCCGACGACAAAGACATCTTCGGAAAGAAGTAAGCTCCGCAAGAGGTTGGCGCCGAGGCCTGCCAAAAGCAGGCGCCTGCCGAGGACTGGAACGCCTGATGCGATTCGGCCTGGCGGCAACAAAGGCACTGCCGAGGTCGCCCTGCTTGCGCTCAAGGCAGACTCTTCTCTCGCGCTAGGCCTCACCGGCCTCGCCAGCAGGTGCGCTCGGCGCGCTGGGGAGAGTCTCTACTGGGACCGCCGGCATCCCTGCCGGCAGGGATCCTTCCGGGCATCTGACTCTCCTGCGCCTGGGTTCTGAGGGAGGCAGCAGGCCAGGCGGACGTGCCGCGGCCCGGGGAAGCCAGGCGCCCTGGAGGGTTCCTGCCGGCAAGGATGCCAGCGGTCCCAGTAGCGACCGCACTGGGCAAGAGTGGGTGTGCCCTGTCCGCGTGGCCTTGGCGTGCGCTCCAGCGAGCACGAAGCCGAGGCGATGCAAACAGGGGCCGCAAACCATCCGACGCGTTTCACATCAAGCGTAGGAAAAAGCTGCCCAACCTCGCCAAACGCTCCAATGGGTCTCAGCCCAGGCCGCGCGCTTGCGCGAGGATGTCTGCCGAGCGCCGGCTCGCCTCCGCGGCAGCCGCCTTGCATCCGGCCGCGCTCCGGCTCCAAGATGCGCCATGCCATCGTTGCTTCGATTCCTCTTCGCTGCATTGCTCGTGCTGCCCATCGCAAGGTCCGGTCACGCGGCCATCAACCCGGAGGCGTTCAAAAACAACGCGCCGGAAATCCTGGAACTCAAGATCGAGGAGCTTGGGCGGGGCGAGAAACCCAGCCGCATCCTGCTTCGCGCCCGCGTGATCGCCGTGCGCAAAAGCGCCGCGGGGGTGCGCGTCGGGGACACCGTCCTCATCCGCTACACGTGGCATCAGGAGGACATTCTGCGGCGCGCCGCCGCGCACGCCGCGCAGCCGCCGCGCCCCGGCCCGCAGTTCCTGCACGAGCCGGAGCCGCCCGCGGAGGGAGCCAAGATTCTCGCGCATCTGGCTCCGGCTGAAGCGCCGGAGGTCAAGGGGGCTCTCCGTGCCTTTCAGCCGGCCGCGCACCAATACTCGTTCGCACCTTTGCCTTGAACCGCTCCGCGGGAGAGCAAAGAGGATTCCGCGGCCGGTCAAGGGCGGCACCGCGGTGACAATCGGCCGCCGGCGATCCAGCCGGCCGCTTCGTCCGGCACCCGCGATTCGGCCGGTGGTCACGATCCCTTTCCCCATCCCCATGCACCGTCCCGCCTCGCCCAAGTCCAAATCCGCCATCAAGCTTCATCGCACGCGCATCGACCTCGCGGCCGACATTCGCGCGCAGATGACCGAGCTGCTCAACCAGCAGCTCGCCGACACCTTCGACCTCATGTCCCAGACCAAGCAGGCCCACTGGAATGTGAAGGGCATGCACTTCATCGGCCTGCACAAGCTGTTCGACGAGCTCGCCGAGATCGTCGAGAAGCACATCGACCAGATCGCCGAGCGCTGCACCGCGCTGGGCGGCGCCGCGCGCGGCACCGTGCGCATGTCCGCGCAGCACTCGCGCCTCGAGGAGTTCCCCGACGGCACCGTGCGCGACGTGAAGGTGCTGGAAGTCCTGATCGAGCGCTATTCCAACGTCGGCAAGACGACCCGCAAGGCCATCGACACGGCCGACGACGCGGGCGACGCCGACACGGCGGACCTTTTCACCGAGGTCTCGCGCGACCTGGATGAGTCGCTGTATTTCCTGGAGTCCCACCTCCAGGGCGACGACGCGGACAAGAAGTGACGCTCCGCCCCGATTCCTCGCCGGCCTGGGACGAAAGTCTGGCCGGCGGCCGGCGGTCTGTGCTACGGCTTGGCCGTGGAACCAGCCCCCGCTGAGCGCCCGCCGCCCAGTTCCCCCGGCGCGGCGGGGAGCCCGGGCGGCCATCCCCTGGCTGGGAGCATCGCCTCGCCGACTGCCGCGGCCGGTCAGCCGTGGAAGGATGCCCGGCCACCCATCAACGCGGCGCGGCAGGCGTTTCTGGTCCGGCTGGCCGACGCGCTGCGGCCGCTGGAGGACGCCTTGGAGGCGCAAGCCGAGGCGTGCCGAATCCTGGGCGAGCACCTCGGCGTGAACCGGGTGAACTTCTTCGAGATCCGCGGCGCGGACTACGTCGTGGGTCGTGACTACTGCGCGGGCGTGCCCTCGATCACCGGCCGTCACCCCGTGGCTTCGTTCAGCCAGGAACTGCTCGCCATCTACCGCGCGGGCCGCGTCGCCGCGGACTCGGACGTCGAGGCGAATCCGCGGCTGACCGCCGAGCAGCGCGCGGGCTTCGCCTCGATCAACATCCGCGCCTACATCGGCGTGCCGCTGGTGAAGGGCGGCGAGTTCATCGCGGGCCTTTCCGTCCATTCGGCCACGCCGCGCGCGTAGCTGCCGGAGGAGATTCAGCTCGCCGAGGACGTGGTCGAGCGGACCTGGGCCGCCGTGATGCGCGCGCGAATCGAGGAGGAACTGCGCCGCTCCGAGAGCCGCCTGCGCCTGCTCGACGACCTGGGCGAGGCCACGCGCCACCTGGACGACCCGCGCGCCGTGATGGCCGCCGCGACCCGCCTGCTCGGCGAGCGCCTGCGCCTACGCCGACGTGGAAGCCGATGGAGACCGCTTCACCATCCGCGACGACTGGACCGCGCCCGGCGCCGTAACCACCGCGGGCACCTATTCCCTCGACCTCTTCGGCCCCCGCGCCGTGGCCGACATGCGCGCCGGCCGCATCCTGATCCTCCGCGACGTGGACGCGGAACTCGCCCCCGGGGACGGCGGCGCGGACATGTTCGACGCCATCGGCGTCAAGGCCATCATTTGCTGCCCGCTCGTGAAGGAGGCTCGCCTGCGCGCGATGATGACGGTGCATTCCGCCACGCCGCGCGACTGGACGGACGACGAGGTGGCGCCGCTGCCGGATGGGCCAAAGCAGCGGCCACCCAAGGGATGAAGCTTGAGGCGGCACGTCCGTCCCGCCCTGCGGGACGGACAGAGCCGCCTCTACAACGAGCGCCGCGACATTCTGCAACTCCCGTCGCGTGTTGGTATGAGAGACATTACCGGAGCATCCCGCGGACGACTCGGCCCGATTACCTACACCGCGAAGCCATGGGAATCTCAAGGATGCCGGTCGCTCCGCCCGCCGTTCTGCCTGCGCCGCCGTCGTTTGACGAGGCGGCCGCGGCGTTGCGTGCCATCGGCGAGAGCCATCTGGATATCGTCCGGTTGGAAATTTTCGGCTCGGTGGCCGCGGGCGAGGCAAAGCCCGGGAGTGATCTGGGCGTGCTCATCACCTTCCAACCCGGCCACCCGAAAGGTGGTGGCTGTGCCTTCATTGGCCGGTTGGGTGATCTGACCGATGAAATCCAGGCGGCCGTCGGCGTCCCCGTGGACCTGCACACCCGGGCTAGCGCCGAGCGATGCCGGAATCCTCTGCGCCGCGCCTCCGTGCTCGATGGGGCGCGCCTTGTCTATGGGGCGTAATCGAAAAGACCTCCTGCTGGACATCGTGCTGCTGGCTCGTCAGGCGCAGCCCTTCGTGGCCGGCTGTGAGCGCGCCCAGTTTGACCGCGACCTCATGGCGCCAGTGGGCGGTTGACCGCGCCTTGAGCATCATCGGCGAGGCGATCAGCAAGCTGGACGAAGCCACGCAGGAAAATTTGATCGCGGCCGCCGTTCCCGTGCGCCAAATCATTCGGATGCGAAATCGGCTTGTCCACGAATACTGGGAAACCATCCAGAAATTCTGTGGAGGACGGCCACCGAAAATATGGAGCCGCTCCTCGCGGCCGTGGCCCCGCTGCTGCCCGTGAGCATCGAGCCGATTCCCCCGGCTCCCTGACCATGCTAAAAAGGCGCGCCAATTCGGACTGCTCCGTCTCGCCTCCCGCCCACGCTTCCCCATGCCTCGCTCTCCCCAGACCAAAGGCCGCTGCGCGTATTGCCAGGGCGAGTTCGCCAAGGCCGGCATGGGCAAGCACCTCGCCATGTGCGCCGCGCGGCGGGAAGCCATCGCCCAGGCGGACGCCAGACGCGGCGCCGCCCAGACGCTGCACCACCTGCGCGTGGTGGACCTCACGGCCGGCGGCCAGTTTTGGCTGCACCTCGAGGCGCGCGGCGCGGCCACGCTGGCGGACCTCGACGCCTACCTGCGCGCCATCTGGCTGGAATGCTGCGGGCACATGAGCCAGTTCTCCGTCGGCGGCTGGCGCGGCGAGGAAATCGACGTGACGCGGCGGATCGGCGCCGTGCTCCCGCCCGGCTTGGAACTGACGCACATCTACGACTTCGGCACGTCCACGGAGCTGCTCGTCAAGGCCATCGACACGCGCCTGGGCAAGCCGACGACCGCCCATCCGCTGGCGCTGATGGCGCGCAACGCGATGCCGCCCACCGCCTGCATCGAGTGCCAGGGGGAGCCGGCCACTTTCCTTTGCATGGAATGCATCAGCGAGGAGCAGGTGTGGGGGACGCTCTGCGCTAAGCACGCGAAGACCCACCGCCACCGCGACCACGGCGACCCGGTGCCGCTGGCGAACTCCCCCCGGATGGGCCAGTGCGGCTACGAAGGCCCGGCCGACCCGCCCTACTGATCCGGCCGCCGCGCCGCAAGCCGGCGCCCCATGCCGGCGCTTCGGATCATCTCTGTGAGCCGCGGGCTGCGTTCGCAAAATGGCGCAGCCAGCGTTGGAGAGGCGGCTCTGTCCGCGCGGTCCCGCAGCGCGGGATGCCGTCTCGGGCTTCTCATCCCAGCGCGCGACGAGAGGTGCAGCTTTGTCCAAGGTGGATGGCGCGGTCCCCGCGCCATTGCGGCGACCTTGGCCGCCTGGCTAGTCTGCCATTCCCATCGCGGGCTGGGATCAGCGGGCGGCGGACACCCGGGAGGGAAACTTGAGGCGGCACGTCCGTCCCGACCTGCGGGACGGACAGAGCCGCCTCTACAACCAACCACGGGATTCTGCATTTTCCGTCGCGTTTTGTTGTCAGGCCAACTCCGCCGCACGGCCGACGCCCGTGGCGGCGTCGTGCCGCTCCACGATCGCGGCGAAGCGCGGCTCTTTTTGTCCGCGGCCGACCTCGGCGATGAACCGGCAGACCGCGTAGCCCGCGCCCGCCTCGCGATAGCCCGCGAGCCAACGCTCGGCCCGGGCGCGCCGATCGCCGCGGAGCCAGAATCCTTGCTGCCCCTCGGCGTGATAGCCGCAGCGCCAGGGCTTGGGCGTGAGGCGGGCGCGGAAGCTCCTTTGCGTGCGGCAAAGCAGCGCGTATTTCGGGTCGCAATCGAGCGCCTGGAAGGCGGCCTGCGCCGGCGGCCCGGCCGGGTCGAAACTTGCGTGCAGAACGAGGTAGCGCAGGCCAGCCGCGGTCTGGTAGAGGCGCAGCAGCCAGGATGGGTTGGCCTCGCACCAGGCGCGGGCTTTCCCCAGCGCGGCGGCCGCCCGCGCCTCGTCCACGAGCGAGGCCTTCGGCGGAGGAGCCGGCGCCTTGAAGGTGAAGGCGGAGAACAAGCCGGCCAGGCATCCCCGAGCCTGGGCCAGCGGCGTTTCTGGAGCGGCCGCATCCACGTCCACCATCATCATCGCCTCCGTGTTCAAGATCTCCGCGCCGTAGCGATTGCGCGAGACCACCGCCCGGTTGCCCGGATCGGCCACGACTTCCTCCAGCATCGGCTCGCGCGCCGGCCGCGTGGGATAATACTCGCCGGGCGAAGCTTCGAGCCCTTGCGCCGCCCGCTCGACCAGCCGCGCCGCCCGTTCCTCCGCCACGCGCTTGGCGTCCGCCTCGCTCACGTCCGACCAGCCCAAGGCCGAAACACCGCCCGGCGCCAGGCCCGGCCGCGAGATGATGCGGTCCGCTCGCGCCCAGTATTTGGGGAAGTGCATCGACGTTGGTGAGTTGAGCGGCCTCGGCTCCGAAGGGTCGCATCAATAGGGATCTTGCACCACTGCCGGCACCTCTGCTGGGGTGCGGCTGGCGAGGCTCGCCCCCGTGGACGGTGGAAGCGAGGAAGACCGCGCCAAGGCCAGGGAAAGCTCCCCGGCGACATGGCCGCGACGAAGCCCGGCGAGCCCTCCGGGAAGCCGGCCGACTCGTCCGCCGGTGCCGGCAAAGAGGCCAAGGAGGCGCCCCGAAACGTTGACGGTCACCGGCCCCCCTTCGCTCCTCCTCTGACCCGGCCTTGGGCAAGAAAATCAGGCTTCCGGGAAAAGTCCGCGCTTCCTCCTCCCAAGGCGGCGCCTTCCAGGTGGATGGCGACGTCCCGGCGCCATTGCGGCGCGAAGCGCCTGAAATTCCAGACGGCTGCGCCGTGCGCAATGGCGCCTGGAGGTCGCCATCCACCTCACTTTTGCCGGAGGTCTTGACCCGCTCCTGGGTTGGCTCGCCATTCGCTTCGGCCAGGCCGAACGCGCCCCGCGGGCGGGCTTCGGAAGCCTTTTCCCAGAAGCGCCCGCCTGCTGGCCGGCTTGGCGAGG
>CALMOL010000143.1:0-9889 GCA_937871685.1 uncultured Verrucomicrobiota bacterium | reverse complement strand
GCGAGGACCAACTTGATCCTCCCGAGGACCGCCGCGGTCCTCCGGAGGATGCCTCCCTATCCTCGCGAGGACTAAACGGGTCCTCCCGAGGACTGCGCTGGTCCTCCCGAGGATACCCCATGGTCCTCGGGAGGACTGAGTTGGTCCTCCGGAGGATACCCCATGGTCGTCCCGAGGCCTACGTCGGTCCTCGGGAGGACTGCGCTGGTCCTCGGGAGGATCAGAACGGTCCTCGGGAGGAGGAACTTGGTCCTCCCGAGGAGCAGGTTGGTCCTCGCCAGGATGCCGACGGTCCTCGCCAAGACCGCTCTCGGTTTTCCTCGGCCCCGGGCAGGGCCCCTGCGCAAGCCGGCGCCCTGATCCCTTCGAGCGCTTTCGATCCAAGTGGTCGCACTTGCCAAGAGTTGCGCTCGCAAGGTTGGCCGAAGGCTTTGGAGTGCGGTGGCTTGCCACCGCTATCCTGCCGGCACCGCGGCGAGTCGCGGCGGCGCTTTCCGGCTCGGTGGCGGCGAGACGAAGTGGAGCGGCAGGACAGCGGGAGCAAGCTCCCGCACTCCAAAACGTCGCTCGCCTTCCGCAAGCCGCGGCCCCGCGAGATGCGGCAATCTGGATCGAAAATGGTCTAATCGCGAGCCCCCTTCCGTAAACTGCTCCCTTCTGGTCAACCCGCCGCCGTGACGTGGCCACCCGCCTGAATTGCTTGAGCAGCAAAGATTCGTGCCGCCCCGATGAGCCCGGAGTCTCGACCTCGAGCTCTGGCTGGCACTTGCCGCTCAAGTCCTCGCGTTTGCGAAGATTCTTGTTGATTATCGATGAGTTAATTATCGTTTATCAATATGAAAGCCGCCGAATCCAAAGGTTTCCTTGCCCGACCCGTTCCCGCTGCGCTCGTGGCCTCGCGCCTCACGCTGCGGGTGCTCCTCGTCCTCAACTGGGTTTATGGGGCGGCGATCCTCCTCGGTTTCATCGCCAGCTTTGCGGCCGAAGGGCCGGTAATGTCGGCGCTCGGCGTGCCCCCGTCGGGGGAAACGTGGTGGCTCATCCAGGGCATGCGGGCTATCTCGCTGCTGGGCCTCGTTGGCGTCGCCTTCCACTACGCGATTCTCCTGCGCCTGTTCTACATCGTGGAGAGCGTCCAAGCCCGGGAGCCGTTTGCCGCCCAAAACGCGGCCTGGCTCCAGGCGATCGCCTGGGCGTTGTTGGTCCTCCAGGTCCTTGGCCTCGTGATCGGCGGGATCGCCAGCGTCGTGTCCACGCCCGAGCATCACCTGCACATCGGCTCGGGCTTCTTCACTGGCGGCTGGCTCGCCGTGCTCCTGCTGTTCGTGCTCGCCCGCGTGTTCGCGGAAGGCGCCCGGATGCGCGACGACTTGGAAGGGGTGGTGTGACCATGGCGATCACCGTCAAGCTCGACGACCTGCTCCACGCGCGTCGCCTGACCCTCACCGAGCTCGCCGACCGGGTCGGCATCACCCTGGCCAACCTCTCCATCCTCAAAACCGGCAAGGCGCGCGCGATTCGCTTCTCGACGCTCGCCGCGCTGTGCGAAGCCCTCGCCTGCCAGCCCGGCGACCTGCTGGAGTTTCAACCTGGCTCCCCCGCGGAGGACGACCAGGCGCCGCCTCTCACCGCGCCCGAGGGGGAGTGAATTCCCATGACTACCACCGCCGCTTCGGTTTCCCCGCCCGCCTTGCATCCCGCGGACCGCGAAGTGTCGACGGCGCGCCTCTGGGTGCTTCGCGCCACCTACGCGCTCCTCGTGATCGGCCTGGGCCTTACGAACCTGCCCGAGCTGATAGCCCACGCGCCGACCTCGCGCGGCGTGATCCCCAGCCTGCTCGGCGGCATTTGGCTGCTCGCCCTCGTCGGCCTGCGCCATCCGCTGCGCATGTTGCCCCTTCTGCTCTTCGAGTTTGCCTGGAAGACGATCTGGTTCCTCGGCTACGGCCTGCCGCAGTGGCTCGCCGGCCAAGCCCCTCCGACCTTCGACGAGGATTTCTTCGCGATCGCCCTAGGCGTGGTCCTGATGCCGATTGTTCTCCCGTGGGGATACGTCTGGCGGCGCTACTTCAGCGAAGTGTCACGAGTATTATCCTTGTATCTTGACCGGTCTGGCAAGCTCGTCGGCATCCCCCTTCCCGAAGTTAGGCCGTTTTATCCTGGAGAAGCGCGCTTGTTTTAGCGCGCGATCTCGTGGGTCAGCCAGACCAGCTTTGGGATCTCCCTCATCGACAACTCGAACCGTTGGCAGAGCGCCTTCAGGCCCGCAAGGGTGTTTGGCAGCTCGCATTGCAAGGAAGAGTGCCATGAACCCGAACCAACCAGAAGCTGCCTGCTCCTTGTGGGCGGGCATCGACATCAGCAAAGGCGCCCTGGACCTGTCCTTGCGTGGGCAGCCATCCGTGCGCTTTGGGAACGATGCGGTCGGCCTGGCCGCGCTCCTCAAGGTGCTCAAGAAGCAGGGCTCCGTGCAGGTGGTCTGCGAACCGAGCGGGGGCTTTGAGCGCGCGCTCTTGGAAGCGTTGTGGGAAGTCCAGGTGCCCGTCAGCCTCATCAACGCCGCACGCGTGCGCGCCTTTGCGCGCTCCAAGGGCCTTTTGGCCAAGACCGACCAGATCGACGCCCAAGTGCTGCGCGAGTTTGGCGAGCTCTTCGCGCCACCGCCTTTGGCCGCGCCCGCACCTGCCCGCAGGAGGCTGGCCGCGCTCGTGCAGCGCCGCGAGCAACTCGTGGGGCTCTTGGCCATGGAGGAGCAGCGCCTGGTGCAGGCCGACGACGCGTTCGTGCGCCGCCTGGGCGCCAAGCTCATCAAGGAGCTCAAGCGCCAAGTTGCCGAACTGGACGCCATGATCGCCGCGCAGATCGATGAGGACGACGATCTGAAGCGCGACAACGCGCGCCTCCAGGAGGTCAAAGGCGTGGGCCCAACCACCGCGGCCACGCTCCTGGCCGAGATGCCCGAGCTGGGAAAGCTCTCGCGCAACGAGGCGGCCGCCCTGGCCGGGGTGGCTCCACGCAACCGCGACAGCGGCCTGTTCCGCGGCCGGCGCACCATCGGTGGCGGACGGCTCCCGGTGCGCCGCGTCCTCTACATGGCCGCCGTGGTCGCCTCCCGCTTCAACCCCGTCCTCAAGGCCTTCTACGAACACTTGGTCACCGCCGGCAAGCCCAAGAAGCTAGCCCTAACGGCCGTCATGCGGAAGCTCGTCGTGCTCCTCAATCACCTCCTCAAAAACCCAAACTTTGCCCTTGCCTGACCAAGACCGTTGCTGACCCCTTTGACGAAAAGCTGAGAATTGCTGTCCCATTTTTCCCTTAAGCTCCCACTATGGCTAGAGGGGAGCTAAGTGGGAGACGGATTCCCGTGACGTTTTCTCGAAAAGTAACTAGTTCCTTACTGACCAGGTGATAGTCCGCGACGGATGTTTTGCAATGCCCGTTCGCGCAGGCTGCTTGGAGCAGGTAAGACGGAAGTAAAGCCGCCGCGCCGACTGCGTATGCCTGCCTTTCATTTGATTTGTTGCATGACCGTAAAACAACGCCCCCGATAGTTATGAATGAGCTCGCCTGATGATTCAAGTGAAGGTGCGCCAACTCCTCCATGAGAGTTGCATTACGTCGGCGCGCATCTCGCGCAGGATTATAGATAATCAGCGCTTCGCCGCCTGGGAATACGAGTGTGCCTCCATCCCAGCATTCGGAGTGAGCGCCGAGCACGTCTTGAATTGGTTGCGGAACGATATGTAAGAATTCGTCGATGCTTACGACCCGAATGCTCAGTTTTTCTGCGAGAAAAACAGGATCGAGCCGATCATATGGGCCAACGCCGGCACCTTCACGCAGCCTACGGGCCTCGCGTTCAATCCATGCTGCATACTGAGGTCTATTCATTTCCTTGGGATCCCATGCTTTACAACTTGTTCGTAGATCGCTTTGAAGGTTTGGGCCAACGCTTGGGCCGCTTCAGGTGCTAAATTCTTGTCAGCGCGGAGATGAACCTCAACCAGATCAGGTGTTGAGGCCTTCAAATTCGACGTCGCATTTTGAGAGTGATCTTCTTCAAGCAACGCGCTAACGCTCAAGTCTAGCCAGATGCTCAGCTTCGTGAGAGTCCCGATGTCCGGCAACGTATTAGAGTCAGGCCGTGCAAGGCGAGACATGGTTGCAGCGCTGATACCCGCAGCAAGCGCAGAAGCTCGGGTTCCAAGATTCGACTCACGTTGCTTTGCTTTGACGAGAAGCGCTATGCGTTCTTGAGGAGAGAGATGGGGAGCGGCCATTGCGCACGCGGATAGCAAGCTGCGTTCCCCTAATGAAACAGTTTTTCCGTCAAAACTATGCCTTGCCAAGATGGCGAGAGCCTGTTTCATGCGTGAAACAGTTTCCCTAAGGCTTCATGAGCAATCGCGATCTCACAAAACCACTTGTCCGTCGGTCGAGCATCCACCTAAACCCCCTCGCGATTCTTGATCGCGTGATTGAGGAAGTTGAGCTGTCGCCAACTCAGTATGCTCAAGCGGTGCAGAGCTACGGTGCGGTAACGACCGTGCTCACCAAGCCAGGGATGCCGATCTATCCGTATGAAGCCTTTTTGTTTGCTCAGGGCTCCATGCGCATTGGAACGACAGTGCGACCCTTTGGTAAGGACGTTCATGATTTAGATATCATGTGCCTGCTTCGGAAAGGCGCTAAATGGCTGGAGCCGGCAAGAGCTTTCGAGTTGGTCTGGGACACTCTGGGCAGTGATGAAACCTATCGAGCGATGCGTGAGCGCAAGAATCGCTGTATCCGACTGAAGTATGCTCGTCGTTTCAATATTGATATAACGCCTGGAATTCCTCAGGGGCAGTCCGACGTGGGGCCGCTTTTTGTTGTCGATCGCGACCTAGAAGCTTGGTGCTCCTCACACCCGGTTGGGTTTGCGGATTGGTTTGAGGACAAGGCGAAGAATCTGCCGATGATCCTTCACACGTTCGGAGCAAACGAAGGAAGAGTGACCGGCGGCTCACAGGTCGAGCCCTTGCCTGAACATGGCGCCTTCGATAAGACCCCACTCCAACGGATTACGCAGCTACTCAAGCGGGATCGGGATGAGCACTTTCAAGGCGATCTAGAGCATCGGCCTAGTTCCATCCTGCTTACGACTCTAGTGGCTCTTGCTTATACGTCCGAAACTAATAGGCCGACGTTGCGCCTCATTGAATTTGTCATCAATGTGGTGGCACGGCTGCACGAGGGAATTGCCGTGAACCGATTCAGTGATCTTCCCCCCTACCTAGTTCTCAATCCGGTAAACGTTGGAGAGAACTTTGCCGAAAAATGGGGAAAGTCTCATTACGAGAGGTTTCGCACTTGGCAGAACGCAATGGTCGGTCGCTTGCGCGCAGTCGCGGACACAAAAGGCCAAGGTGCCGATTGCATGCTAAAGCGCTTGAGTGAAGGATTTGGCGAGGAAAAAATTATCTCGGCAGCAAACTCTCTTGGTGCGGATACGAGTCGACTCCACCAAACTGGTCTCCTGCGCGTTCAGGGTGCATCTGGATTGGTGGCAGTATCTGGAACGGCTATGGGGGCAACGGTCTATCACGGTGCATGAAGCCTTTGCGGAGACCGTCTATCTCGATTGCGGCGCAAGCGCTCGGCCTGCGAATCGAATTTCCTTGCGGCGCCGTCGTTGCCAACCGTCATGAACTCACATGGATTGGTGATATAACTCCCAGTGAATACTCGCGGACCTATAAGGCTAAATTAAAATATCGTCTGCATCAATCGCCCGAGGTTTGGATCCTTAAGCCTGATCTGAAGGTTTTGGCGGAAGGTCGTCCGCTTCCGCACGTATACAATTCTTCAACGCAACAACTTTGCCTCTTCTTGCCTGGCTGCAACCTGTGGTCTCCGTCGAAAGCGTTGTCTCGGACCATTCTGCCTTGGGCCTGCTATTGGTTGCGCCTCTTCGAAATGTGGATTGTCACCGGGGTGTGGCATGAGCTTGGCGCACATCCCTCTTCCAAAAGGTCGGTTCGTCGCTCCCTAAAGTCCATCGTTTTGTAAATATGCCTAAACCTCACGCAATCATCTTTTCATCTGGGACTTCTCATTCAGTTGCCGAGGCAGTGAAAGAAAACCTTGAGCGGCAGGGATTCATTGCTGACACCTGGAAGGAAAACTTCTTCGATGCCAACAACACAGCACCCCTGAATACCTTCTTAAAGAAGCTTCTGTGCTTTGATTTTGCTGTCCTTGTCCTCGGTGCGGATGATTTGCGGGTTGATCCCGTTAGTCACACGCCCATTTCTGTTCCGCGAGACAACGTGGTATTCGAGCTTGGGGCTACTATGGCCCGCATGGGCACTCAAAAGACCTTTTTGCTAGTGCCGACAAGTCCTCCTGTTACACTACCAACCTACTTCAAGGGGATAGGTCCGTTGCACTACGAGCCAAGGCCGGATGGCAACTTTGTTGCGGGAACTGGCACCGCGTGCCGCCAAATACGAGATCGGATGAATCGTCTCGATGAAGATGCGTTTCATTCAGACCTCCCCGCTCTCGGCTTAGCATATGGCTACTTCCACAATTTTGTGAGGCCAATTCACGACACTCTTCGAGAAGTTCAAAGAATTGATACTCCTGGCGGTTATCAGTGGTCGCCTGACAAAGGATATTCTCTCACAATCGTTGTGCCTGATCGCCTTATGAATCGACAGACGATCGACGAATACATGAAGACCGTTGTGACTACGACAAACGTCCACGTCCTACTTAAAGACGGTCGAGACGTAAGTGTTTATGTCCTCCCAAGGACAAGTAGCGATTCGCCGCTGAATATCCTAGATACACCAACTACACTTCTTACCTCGGAAAAGATCATCAGAAGAGTCGACAATTTTTGGGGCAGCGGTGATCGCGAGTTTCGCGATCGTCTCACTCAACGTGAGACCGTCGCCTTTGGACGGCGGATGCGAGGATTGATCGCCGAGGAACAACTCAGCTCAAAACGAGTTGCTGTTGTAGAACTTTCAGAATTGCCTGACCGCGTAGCTTCACTTCTCTCTCAGTAGAATCGCTCTTTCGCTAGAGCATTTCCGGTTCAAGTAGTCGCAGCGGCATGATAGCCGCAGTGAGCAAAGAAGTTGGCGCAATGCTGTGGGGTGAAGGTGTCCAGGACGCGGGCGGTGGCGCGGCGCAAGGTGAGAAGGGTGCGCTTGGCGGCTTGCTGGAGGCCGGCCTTCAGCTTGGAGAAGGCCGGCTCGATGGGGTTGAGGTCGGGGCTGTAGGCGGGCAAGGGGCGCAGGGTGGCCACGCGCGCGGCAATGGCCTCGCGCACGCCGGCCACCGTGTGGCAGGCCAGGTTGTCGCAGATGACCAGGTCCCCTGGGCGCAGCGTGGGGGCCAGTTCCTGTTCCACCCAGGCGCGGAACATGGCTCCGTTCAGGGGCCCGTCGATGAGCCAGGGGGCCGTGATCTGGTCGCAGCGCAGCGCGGCCAGGAAGGTGAAGCTTTGCCAATGCCCATGGGGCAGGCTGCCCTGGCAGCGCTCTCCCCTGGGACTGCGTCCATGAAGCCGGCCCAGGCGCGTGCTCAGGAAGGTCTCGTCCAGGAAGACTAGCTGGCCAGCCTGCCAGCCCTGGCGTTCCTCTTTCCAGGCGCG
The DNA here is from genome assembly GCA_937871685.1 of uncultured Verrucomicrobiota bacterium. Classification (GTDB taxonomy): domain Bacteria; phylum Verrucomicrobiota; class Verrucomicrobiia; order Chthoniobacterales; family SZAS-18; genus SZAS-18. The sequence goes on along the minus strand of CALMOL010000143.1, from coordinate 2,241 downwards.
CCGTGCTTCCTTCACGTCTGGGCGCTCTTGCTCGGCGGCGCGGAAGGTCTTTTTTTGTAGCTCAGCCCCAGCCGGCGCAGCCCCTGCCACAGCGTGCTGATGCCCAGGCTCACGCGCCGGCGCTTTCGCAGCCGCCCCTGCAACTCCTGCAAGGTGAGGTCCGGCTGTGCCTGGATCCAGTCGCGCAGGGCATCTTCGTGGCTATCCAGGCGCGAGCCGCGCGAGCCCCCGCGCGCCTTGGCCGCCAGCGTGCCCTCGCTCTCAAAGCGCGTGCAGTAGCGCTCCACGCTGCGCTTGCTCACCTCGAAGCGCTCGGCCAAGGCCGCGGCGCTGTGGCCACTCTGGCGCAGGGCCACGATGCGCACGCGCAGGTCTTCACTGGATGGCTCCATCCCCCAACTTTGCACCAATCTGCACCCGCTGCGACAACAAAGGCGGAAAATGCTCTAGTGTCGCCAACGCGAGTGAGTCTTGAATAGGTGGCTGCTGCGTCTGAATAGGAATACCTGTAAACAAGAACGCCGCCGCGCTGCGAAGGCAGCTGCGGCGGCGCTTTGAGGGCTTACGTCGGACTTATTTGTCCTTCTTGGGGTAGGGAGGCACCGGGGGCAGTTCCTTGGGGTTGGCCTCCAGGTCCTTGAGGATCTCGGCGATGGCGCGGTCGAGCTGCTGGTCCTCGCCCTTGAACTCCTTGGCGGGGTCGTTGTCCACCACGATGTCGGGATCGACACCGTGGCCCTCGATGACCCAGCCGGAGCCGTCCCGGTTGTAGGGGGCGAACTCGGGGCGGTTCAGGGTGCCGCCGTCGGCCAGGGGGAGGGCGTTGCGGATGCCCACCACGCCGCCCCAGGAGCGCTTGCCGATCAGCTTGCCCATCTTCAGGGTCTTGAAGCGGTAGGGGAAGATGTCCCCGTCGGAGGCGGAGAACTCGTCCATCAGCGTGACCAGCGGGCCGTAGATCATGGCGCCGGGGTTGGTGTTGGGGATGGAGTTACGCGCGATGTTGACCATCACCAGCTCGCGGCGCAGGCGCTCGATGATCTGCGGGGACACGTTGCCGCCGCCGTTGCCGCGCACGTCCACGACGAGGGCCTTCTTGCGGGTCTGCGGGTAGTAATACTTGGCGAACTCGTTGAGGCCGGGCACGCCCATGTCCGGGATGTGGAGGTAGCCGACCTTGCCGCCGGTCTTCTTGCTGACGTAGTCGATGTTGTGCTGGACCCAGGCGTAGTAGTAGAGCGGGCCTTCGTCGCCGATGGGCACCACGACGACGTCGCGGGCGCTGGCGTCGTCGGTGGGCTTGGAGCTCACGCGCAGGGACACCTGCTTGCCGACGGTGCCGATGAGGGCCTCCTGGAGGTTGACGAGCTGATTCACCGGGCGGCCGTTCACGGCGAGGATGTATTCACCCTCCTTCACGTTGAGGCCGATCTCGGTGAGCGGGGCGCGGGTCCTTTCGTTCCAGTTCTCGCCGCGGAGGATGCGGGTGATCTTGTAGGCCTTGGTGGCGGGGTCGCGCTCATATTCGGCGCCGAGGAGGCCCATGCGGAGGCGGGGCACCTCGGGACGCTCGCCGCCGCCGACGTAGGCGTGGCCGATGTTCAGCTCGGAGATCATCTCGGCGACGAGGTAGGTGAGGTCGTTGCGGTGATTCACCCACGGGAGGAGCGCGGCGTATTTCGCCTGCATGGCCTTCCAGTCGACGCCGTGCATGCTCGGGTCGTAGAAGAAGTCGCGCATCTGACGCCAGCACTCGTTGTAGATCTGCTTCCACTCGGCGTGGTGATCGACGCGGACGTCGAGGCCGGCGATGGCGAGCTTGTTCTCGGGCTTGAGGTCGATCTTGGCGGAGGGCAGGTCGATGAGGGAGTAGTCCTTCTTCTCCTTGAGGAGCATGCGCTTGCCGTTGAACGAGATGTCGTAGGCGTCGAAGCGGCCGAGCTCGGTCTCCTTGCGGTCCTTCATGCTCCACAGGTAGAGGGCGCGGCGGGCGCGAGGAAAGCCCTCGGCCTCGGGGTCATCGGGGCCGGCGGCGCGGAGGTAATACACCTTGTCGCCGACCATGCGGATGGAGTCGTAGTTGCCGGACGGGACGGGCAGGGCGGCGATGCGCTCCTTGAGGCCTTCCTCGTCCACCTTGACGACGACGGGCTTCTTCGGCGCGTCCGGGGGCGGCGAGGCGCCACCAGCTGTGGAAGCGGGGGAGCTAGTGGGCGAAGGCGGGGGGGTGGGCGTGGTGCG
>CALMOL010000142.1 GCA_937871685.1 uncultured Verrucomicrobiota bacterium | reverse complement strand
GTCTGGCGGGGCATTTGAGGGAGGGCTGGAGTTGGGGGAGCAGGGTTCGGCGACGACTTGTCGCTATTGGTGAACACGTAAAAACCGCTGGGTGTAACAGGATTTCTTTGTCGCCGGGTCATTTTTCCGCACCGATTCGCGGTCGGCGAGTGATCTCCTTCCAGCGATTGAGCGGAGTGGCCGGGGAGCCGACTGACGGAATGGCTTCGGCCGGGAGACGCCTTGCGCATTTTCTTTTTCCGCATTCAGGCTTCGCTTTGGCGCTCGGTTCTTCCCCGCCGCGATGCCCTCGCCCGTCACCAAGTTCCTCGGCGGCCTGCCTCCCTCGCCGCAGCCCACGCCAGCGGCGGAGTCGGATTGCCCCGATGAATTGCGGCGCACGTTGGGGCTCTACAAGGGCCTCGTGGAGGTGGCTTCGCTCATCAACGGGATCACCGAATACCGTTCGCTGCTCACGGCGATCCTTGAGGTGGCGCGGAGGGTGATCGGCGCGGAGGGCGCCTCGCTCATCCTTCACGACGCCGAGGCGGACGTGCTCCGGCTCGCCGTGGCGCGCTCGCCGCTCTCGGAGGACATGCTCCGGCCGAACACGCTCGTGCCCCGCGCGAGCATCGCCGGCTGGGTGTGGGAGCAGAACCAGACGCTCAACGTGCCGGACGCCTACCTGGAGCCGCGCTTCTCGCGGGACATGGACATGCGCACCGGCTACCGCACGCGCGCTATCCTTTGCGTGCCGCTGCCCGGCGGGGAGCGGCCGGCGGGCGTGCTCCAGGTGCTCAACGCGGTGGGGAAGGACTGCTTCAACGACCAGGACCGCGAGGCCTTCGAGGCCTACGCGCAGCTCGCCGCCACGGCGATGGAGAAGCTGCGCATGCTGGAGGAGGAAAAGGACCGCGCCCGCTTCGAGCGCGAGCTGGGCATCGCGCAGGACATCCAGCTTTCCTTCCTGCCGCGCCACCTCCCGATGCGGCCGGACCTCGCCTTCGCGGCGGACTACCATCCGGCGCGCGAGGTGGGCGGCGACTTCTACGACGTGTTCGAGATCTCGCCGGACGAGATCTACTTCGTGATCGGCGACGTGGCCAGCAAGGGCGTGCCGGCCGCGCTGCTCATGGCGCAGTCGCTCTCGCTGCTGCGCCTGATCATCTCGCACGGGCTGGACCCGGCCGACGCGATGCAGCGCTGGAACCGGAAGCTTTCCGAGCGCCTCGTGCGCGGCTACTTCGTCACGGCGATGCTGGGGCGCATCACGCCCTCGCTGGGCATGATCGAGATCGCGAGCGCGGGCCACCCGCCGCCGGTGCGGGTGAGCGCGGACGGCGCGGCGGCCGAGGTGGAGATGCCGGCCGGGCCCCCGCTGGGCATCCGCGCGCGGCGCGACGCGGTGTATCCGCAGCACCACCTGGAGATGCAGCCGTGCGAGTGGCTGATGTTTTACACGGACGGCTTGAACGAGAGCCACTCGCCCGCGAGCGAGTTGCTCGGCACCGAGGCGATCACGGCGCGCCTGGCGCGGAAGTTCGCCACGGCGCAGGCCATCGTCGATGAACTGCGCGCGCTGGAGGCCTCGCACCGCGGGGCGGAGCGCGCGCCGCACGATGACATGACGCTGCTGGTGATGGGCCTGCCGAGCGGCGCGACGGGCGTGGTGTCGCCCCCAGTGGAGGCGGCGGAAATGGCGGACCGCGCGGTGGAGTTCACGAGCGACCCGGCGCTGCTGCGCGGCGTGCGGCGGAAGGCGCGCGAGTTCCTGCGCGAGTTTGCGCCGGAACTGGCCGAGGACGCGGAGTTCCTCGTGCTGGGTTTGGACGAGGCGTGCACGAACGTGATCCGCCACGCCTACAAGGGCGAGGCCGGCCGCCCCATCCTGCTGCGCATGGAGTGCGACGCGCGCGAGGTGCGCTTCCTCCTGCGCGACCACGCCGAGCCGACGCCGTGCTGCCAGGAAACGAGCGGCCGCGCCCTGGAGGACGTAAAGCCTGGCGGCCTCGGCCTGCATCTCATGCGCAAGATCTTCGACCGCGTGGACTGGACCGCCCAACCCGATGGCAATGAGCTGCTGCTGGCCAAGACCCGGCCGGTCTGAATTCAAAACCGCGACATCCATTCGCCCGATAGGTCCCAGGAGGAGGAAGTCAGGATGCGGATCGGGAAGGGCACCTTCGGTTCTGGTTCGACCCTCCTCCGGCGAAAGGGCCGCGGGGAGGTGGATGATGGGCAAGCCGGCCGCCAAATCCCCGAGCCAGCCCTGGAAAAACGATCTGGTCACCTGGCAAAACCGACCAACGACCTCCCAAATTGGCCCAACGACCTCCTGTTTTTGCCCAAATCCCTTCCAAAGCAGGAAGGCGACCTCCGAAAAGAGGAGGATGACCTTTCAAATCGAGAGGTCGACCTCTCAAAACGGGAGGGCAACCTTCCAAATCGAGAGGTCAACCTGCCAAAACCGGAGGGCGACCTCCCGAAATCGGAGGGTGACCTCTCAAAACAGGAGGGCGTTGAACCGAATCGGGAGGTCGTTGGACCATTTTCGGAGGGCGAGCGACCCGAGTCAGCTTTTGGCGGCGAGTTTCCCGAGGGGCAGCCACGCGGTTCCCTCGCATCGTCCACCATGGGCAACACTTTCGCCGAGATCTAGAGCGTTTTCGGTCAGACTTGTCGCATCTGCCCAAGGCTTGGCTGCCCCCGCAAGGTCAGCCGAAGGCTTTGGAGTGCGACAACGCAGATCGAAAATGCTCTAACCCCCTTTTTCAAGAACGTTGAGCGAGCCCACCCCGGGAACGCCAATCTCCCGATTGGCGAGTCAGGCGGCGCGGCTGCACCGCACCGCGCCGGGCCGGCCGATCAGGAGATCGGCGTTTCCAAGGCAAGCCTGGCCGCTGCCGCTCGACATCTTTGGAAACGGCCGCGAGCGATTTCCTGGAGCGCGGAAATCTTGACGACTGCCTTGGCTCCGGTCATCAATCAACGCGCGATGTCAGCCTGGCTCAGGATGCGGAAACCTTCGCCGGCCAAGACGGAGGCGGCGCACTCGACGTCGTCAACGTGCAGCGCCAGCGCCGAGCGGTCGTGCGGGCGCGTGAGCAGCGGGTAGGAATACAGGATGTTTACCTCGGCCTGGAGCAGGCCGGCCAGCAGGCGGAGGAGGTCGCGCCCGACCTCGGTCATCTCCACCACGAGCATCTCGGTGGTCGAGAAGGCCACGTCGTTCGTGCGGAAGACATCCTCCACGCGGTCGGGATCGCTCACCAGCATCCGCACCACGGAGGAGTCGGTGGCATCGACGATCGAGAGCGCAAGCACGTCGGCATGCTGCTCGTTGAGCATGCGGGTCACGTCCAGCAGCGCGCCGACCTTGTTGCGGAGGAAGACGGAGAACTGGATGACCTTTGGGCCTTCGAAGCGCTTGGCGACGAGCGGATTGGCAGAAGCGGACATTGGTGGGAAGCGCGGGGGCGGAGGATACGCGGGAACGCCGGTCGGGGCGAGGGAATTGCTCCGTGCACCCTATCTGTCTCGCTCTGCTCGGCTGCCGATTGCCGATTGCCAATTGGCGGCTGCCCGGCGTGAAAGCTTCCTGCCGCTGGCGACGCGCAGGGCAGCAAGATCACGCCGCGACAGACCCGCTTGCGCGGCGCCTCGATCCCAGCCAATCGGCAATGGAAAATCGGCGGCCGGGCGCAGCGAGAACGCCAGGGTGCGCGGGGCAATTCCTACTTGTAGGAATACATCAGGCAGAAGGTGGCCGGCTCGCCGTCGAGCTGGCGCACGCTCACGTAATACGGGCCGCTCACGGCGGGGGCCACGCCCACGGCGGCGGTGGGACCGTTGATGAAAAGCTCGGAAGACACCTTCGCGCCGGTCTCGTCGTGCACGGACAGGACCACGTTCGCCTCTTTCTCGGTGCCGAGGGCAACGTAGTATTGGTTGCCCGCGTAGAGGTTCAGCACGGCGATCTGGGGCTTGTCCTTGGGCTTGAGCACGCCAAGCAAGTGGCCGTCGCGAATCTTGTAGCCGTCGTTGGTGAAGGCGCCGGCCATGTCCATCGCGTTGGTGCGCGCATTGACCTCGGCGTCGGTGGGCTCGGCGGCACGGAGACCGGCGGCGAGCGGGGCGAGGGTAAGCAGACCGGTGAGTAGCAGGGCGGTGGTCTTCATGGCGGGGAAAAAGGCAGGCGGCGGAGGAGGCTTATTTCGCGGAGATTTGCTTGATGAGCCCATTGGCCGTGTCGCGCAGCTTCTGCACGGCTTCCTTGGAGGGCACCTGGTCGCGCGGGAAGGAGACGAGCGTTTCCATCTCGGCGAGCCCGCCGTCGAGCGTGGTGACGAGCGGGTCCGCGCGCAGCTTGGGCGGGAGGGCGCCCAGCTTGGAGCGCAGGTAGGCCACGAGCGCCGGCTGGCGCACGAGGGCGGCGGTGTTCTCGGAGAAGTTCTTGTCGATGAGCGAGGAGACGGCCTGCGTGCCGCGCACCCAGCCGCCCAGCGAGATGAGGGTGACGAGCTCCTGGTCCTTGATGCGCTCCATGGCGAGCTTGACCTCGTTCTGCGTGGCCTCCAGCTCCTCCTTGAGGGCGTTCCACTCGCCGGCGTCGGCGAAGTCGATGATGGTCTTGCCGCGCGCGGTGATCTCGGCGGAGATGCCGAGCGACTTGGCGAGGAAAAGGATGTCACGCCCGACGTTGCGCACCTGCGCGGCGTCCTGCGCCTCCACGGCGAGGTAGCCGTCGGCGATGAGGCCACCGAGGTTCAGCGCGAGCTGGACGCGGGAATTGAACTGCGTGCCGACGGCCGGGCGGAACTCCCCGGCCCAGGCCGGCTTGCACTGCTTGCCCAGCGCCGCGAAGAGCTCGCCAGGCATGGGGACAGAAAGCGCGTCGGTAGAGCGGGCCGAGCTGATGTCAGCGGGAGTGAGCGGTTCCACCTCGGGCGCGGGAGGTCGGGGAGCGGCGGGCGCCGGCGCCGGGGTCGCGGCGGAGGCGGGGGCCGGCGTGGCCCGGGCCGGCTG
>CALMOL010000141.1 GCA_937871685.1 uncultured Verrucomicrobiota bacterium | reverse complement strand
GGCGCGCGGCGGCGGGGGATTGGCCCGAGGGCTACGTGGTCGGCGAGGGCACCACCTCGCCCGATGGCCGCTACGGCATCCTGGTGCCCGACGAGGGGTCAGGCGAGGACGAGAATCGCTTGGCTGACCTCCGGGAAAAGCGCGTCCTCGGCAAGATCGACGGGCTCGACTACAAAAAAGGGCAGGCCCGCACGAGCCTCCACGTGACCTGGGCCGCGGACTCGAAGTGGTGCGTCGCCGAAATCGGCAGTCGGGACGGCTTCATCACCATCGCCGTCCTCGAGCCCGCCGGGAGCGAGTTCACCCAGGTGGACATCGATGACTACGTCCGGGACGCCCTTGCCACCTCCCTCGTCCAGCAGTCCCGCGACAACGACGGCGAGCTGGTCGGCTACGCGCGGTTCCGGGCCGGGCCGGGGCGCAAGCTGCGCGTTCGCGCCACGGCCACCACCAACCGGTTCGGCCGCGCGGACGTTCCGGAATACTGCGCGTTGTTCCTGGGCACCTTCGACCTGAAGACGCGGCGATGGCTGGCTTCCAGCGCCCGCAAGATTTCCCCGAAGGATCCCGAGGCGATGGTGAACGCCTACGCGAGCTTTCGCGACGGGCAGTTCGTCGTCCTGCCCGAGGGGGCGCCCGAGCCGGAGGACTTCGGCGTCGAGGGGTTTCGCAGCGAGGCCGAGCGGGACAAGAAGCTGGATGAGGTGCTGAACGACGTTTACCGGACCGTGCGCCTCCTCCTCCCGCCGGCCCGCTTCGCCGTCGTGAAGGTCGAGCAGGTCGCGTGGCTGAAGCGGCGCGATGCCCTGGCGCCCGGACCGGAGAGGTTCAAGATGGTTCTGGCGCGCATCCGGACCTTGCAGGATTTGCTCTGGTAGGCGGGCGTCGCGCCTGGCGGCCAAGTCATTGCCCACCCCCCTCCTGGGCGTTTGGATTCGGCAAAATCTCGGTCGGTCCCGGGGAGGGCGGGGCGTCTTGCCCGCCGGAGTGGGCGTCCCGCCCGAACGCATTCCGCCGGTTTCTGTCGGGTGCATCGGATAGAATCCGCGGAGACGACGGCCGGCAAGATGCCGGTCCTACCGGCGGGCGGGACGCCGCGCCCTCCCCGGGACCGGCCGAGGTGCCGCAGAAACCGCGAGTCGCTGGGAGATGTGGTTAAGGACAAGTCCAGGCCGCCGAGATAGGTCGGAGCAAGGCTGCCAGGCTCGCGGGCGGCGATCGCTGGCCTCGGCAAGGCGTGGCTCCGAGTTGGACGGCGCGGACCCTCGCACCGTCTGGTGGTGCCTGGGCCCCGGGGATCCCAGGCGGCGGTGCCGCAACGGCGCGGGGACCGCGCCGTCCACCTGGGAAGGCGCTGCGGCCGGGCGCCGCCCGGCCCACGCCAGCCGACGGTGCCAAGCGTGCGTCAGCAGGCCGGTCGCCCATGCGGCCGGCCATTCCCCGCCCGCCGATTGCATTCAATACCGCGCCGGTTCGTCGATGGCGCTGATCACCCTCCTTTTACTGGCCGTCGTCTCGCCCGCTTTATGTGGATCGTCCGCCTGGCCTTGCGCCGGCCTTATTCTTTCACGGTGATGTCGCTGCTGGTGGCGGTGATGGGCTTGCTCGCGCTCTTGCCGCGCACGCCGCTGACGATGTCCACGGACATCTTCCCGGAGATCAACATCCCGGTCGTCTCGGTCATCTGGTCCTACACGGGGATCTCGCCGGACGACATGGAGAAGCGGATCCTCACGGTCGCCGAGCGCGCGATGACCACCACGGTCAACGGCATCGAGCACATGGAGTCGCAGTCCATGAACGGCGTGGGCATCATCAAGATCTACTTCCAGCCCAACGTAAAGATCGAGAGCGCGGTGGCGGAGGTGACCTCGATCCAGCAGACGATCCTGCGCGCCATGCCGGTGGGGATCACGCCGCCGCTGATCCTGCGCTTCTCGGCTTCCTCGGTGCCGATCCTCCAGCTCGCCATCAAGAGCGCCACGCAGCCCGAGGAGATCCTCTACGACCAGGCCAACAACTTCATCCGCCAGCCGCTGGCCACCGTGCAGGGCGCGAGCATTCCCCTGCCCTACGGCGGCAAGCCGCGCCAGATCATGGTGGACCTTGACCCGAAGGCGCTCTACGCCAAGGGGCTCTCGCCCATCGACGTGGTCAACGCGCTCAACGCGCAGAACCTCATCCTGCCGGCCGGCACGGCCAAGTTCGGCGAGACGGAATACCTGGTGAAGCTCAACTCGTCGCCGGAGGTGGTGCAGGCCTTCAACGAGCTGCCGATCAAGACGGTGAACGGCGCGGTGGTTTACATGCGCGACGTGGCCCAGATCCACGACGGCTACGCGGTGCAGTCCAACATCGTGCGCCAGGACGGCGTGCGCTCCGCGCTGCTTTCCGTGCTCAAGGGCGGCGGCGCGTCCACGCTGGACATCGTGAACCGCGTGAAGACGCGCCTGGAGCAGGTGCGCGCGGGTTTGATCCCGGGCCTGGAAGTCAAGGAGCTCTTCGACCAGTCGGTGTTCGTGCGCGCGGCCATCTCCGGCGTGGTGAAGGAGGCGCTCATCGCCGCCTGCCTCACCGCCGCGATGATCCTGCTCTTCCTTGGCTCGTGGCGCTCCACGCTCATCATCGCGGCCTCCATCCCGCTCTCGATCCTCATCTCGCTGCTGCTGCTCGACGCCCTCGGCTACACGCTCAACGTGATGACGCTCGGCGGCCTCTCGCTCGCGGTGGGCATCCTCGTGGACGACGCCACGGTGGAGCTGGAAAACATCCACCGAAACCTCGGCCTGGAAGAGGAGAAGCCGCTCACTCGCGCCATCCTCGACGGCGCGCAGCAGATCGCCACGCCGGCCTTCGTGTCCACGCTCTCGATCTGCATCGTGTTCGTGTCGGTGTTCTTCCTCACCGGGCCGGCGAAGTTCCTCTTCGTGCCGCTCGCCCTGGCGGTGGTGTTCGCCATGATGGCGAGCTACTTCCTCTCGCGCACGCTCGTGCCGGTGATGGTCCATTTCCTCCTGCCCAAGGAGGTGCCGCTCTACCGCGAGGAGGCCATGCGGGAACACGGCGGGGAAAAGGAAAAGAAGGAGGCACAGGGGGAGGGAG
>CALMOL010000140.1 GCA_937871685.1 uncultured Verrucomicrobiota bacterium | reverse complement strand
CCGCCCGCCGCGTGGCCGCGCGCCTAGGCGTCGTCGTGAACTAAACGCTTGGTGTGAAATTGGTCTGGCCGCGATGGAAAGGGATCATGAACCACGCCACCGAGGCCGCCGACGCGCGGCTGACCTACCGAGAGTTGGTCCAGCTCGCCGCCGCGGCGAGCGGCCGGCCGCTCGCTTACTCCACCTTCCGCCGATGGATGTTTTGGCTGGGCGGCTTCGGGAGCAACGGCTTGGCCGAGGTTGCCGAGTTCCTGCCGCGCTACGAGTGCGACAACGTCTTCGTGTCCGACAAGTTCAAGGCGCGCTTCCCCGACTTCCCGGTGACCTCTTACCGCGAGGGCGTCCGCCAGATCCTGGCCGAGAAGGAAGCGGAGGGTCAATCCAAGGGCGTTTGAGGGGTATCCCATCCCTTCGCAAGGAGTTCCAAGCTCTTCAGGGGAGGTTCCAAGGTTCTCACGAGGACCTTAAAGGTGGTCGTGAGGACTTCCCGACTCCTCATGAGGACCTTCTGAGGTGCTCACGAGGAGTTCCCAGGTGCTCGTGAGCACCCCGGAGGGTCCTCGTGAGGACTTGCGAGGTTCTCGTGAGGACTTCCAGGGTCCTCGTGAGGAGTCTGGAAGTGCTCGCGAGGACCCTGCGAGGTCCTCACGAGAACCCCGGAGACTCCTCGTGAACACCTCGGAAGGTTCTCACGAGAAGGTGCGGAAGTGGTCGCGAGAAGGTCCGAGGGTGGTCGCGAGGACTTCAAAGGGTTCTCACGAGGAGTCTCCGGGGTCCTCGTGAGAACCCCCGAAGGTCCTCGCGAGAAGGTGCGGGGGTGGCCTACCAGAGGACGGGGGACCGGATTTGACCGGGATCGCTTCTGGTGGGAAAAAACCTCGGCAGGGCGGAAAGGCTGCGGCGCCAGGAGGCGGACGGGTGAAATGACGCTGGTCGGCCTGCAAGGCGGCCTCCCCTCTCCCATGAAAACCGTCCTGCTCACCAGAGCCTCGCGCGGCATCGGCCGCGCCGCCTTGCTCACCGCGGCCCACGGATGGTCTGTGGGATTGAATCACCGGACCGAGCACGCGGCCGCCGAGCAGGTGGCGGCCGGGGTCGAGGCGGCCGGGGCGCTCGCGGTGGAGGTGGCCGTCGAGGCCGGCGAGGTCGCCCCTTCGCTGGGGCCGGGAACCCGCGAAATGCCCGTCTCTTTGGCGGCCGGGGCACCGCGTCTCAGTCCTCCTGGAGGAGCAGGGTGCCCTGGAAGAGCGACACGAGCCCTTGGCCGAAATCGACGGCCTTCGGATGAAACTGCCCGGGATTGCCCAGCCCGCCGGGCCCCACCGGCCCGAGCGCGATGCCGAAGGTCCGCACTTGGATGCCCAGCGTGATCCCGACCACGTAGGCCGGGTCCTCGAATCGGTCCCCGGTGAGCGGCGGCGGGTGGTGAGCGGTGTTCACCCGGATTTCCAGATCATAAACGCCGGACGCCTCGGCATCCGCCGGGTCCCAGGTCCGTTCCGTCACAGCCAGGAGATAGTCGTTGAAGTCCAGGCCATAGCCGATGTCCGAGTAGGGCAGCGGGTTGAGGTTGGTGACCCGGAAGTTGCGCTTCGTCAGCCCGGTCACCGGCTGGCCGTCGTCGGCCCGCGAAACGGACACGCACGCCAGCAAGCGGTTGGCGGGATACGACTTCCGATCAAAGGGGAGCGCTTCAACGATGAGCCGGGCCATGGGAGGGAAGGGTTGGGTATGATTCGACCCGAAGGTGCCTGTCGGTGGTCACGCCCGCTCGTAGGCGCGCAGGAACTCTTCCCGCGAAATGCCGCTCTGCGTCAGGACGGTGCGCAGCGTGGAGGCCTTCAGCGTGCGGTGGCCCGGCAGCGTCATCGGGGTGACGGCCCCGCCCTCCTCGGCGCGCGCGAGCGAGACGTGGTTGCCGGAGCGAACGACCTCGAAGCCGAGCATGCGCATGGCCCGCAACACCCGATCCTGCGGCGCGTCGCTGGGGAACTTGGGCACGGGCGCGAAAGCTCAGGCGGGCACGGCCGTCTCGACGACGAAGGCCTCCAGCACCGGGTCGTCCTCGGCGGAAGCGAACGCCTCTGGACCAAAGCTCTCCAGGTGGAAAGCGATAGCCGAGCGAACGTCCGCGAGGGCGGCCTCATAGGTGTCGCCTTGGCCGACAACCGCGCCTCGGGCGAGGCCCAGGGGATAAGCGACATACCCGTCGGAGTGCTTCTCGACGACGATCTTCAGGGCAGGGATCATGCGAGGAGGATGCCCCGGAGGATCGCCAAGGCAAGGTGCGCGCAGCCGCCAACTAATCCTGTTCTGCCAGTCCCAAGGTGCCTGTCCTTTCGCCTTTTCCAAGCTTCCCTCCTGCTGCCAGCCTGCCCCGAACGGCCGTGCCTGAAATCTCCCGCTTCCACGGCATTCGCATCACGATGTATTTCGCGGACCACGCCCTGCCGCACTTCCACGCCGAAGACCAGCATGGCGAAGCCCTAGAGCGTTTTCGATTCGACTGGTCGCGCCTCGCGGGCGGCGGCTGGCGGAAGCTCAGCGACGTTTTGGAGCGCGGCGACCCGTCGCCGCTTTCGGAGGCGAGGGCGCGGCTCCAGGGCCAAGGCGGCGGCAGGTCGCCGCCCTCCAAAGCCTGCGGCCAACCTCTCGCAAGCGACTTCGAGCGGATGCGGCCACCTGAATCGAAAACGCTCTAATTCGCATCGCCGATGGGGGCATCCACCGCGGCACGCTGAATTCGCGCGCCGCCGCGCACCGGCCTGAGTCGGAGTCCTTTGCCTGACCGTTTCTGCCCTCCCTTTCTGATCCGGTGGATGTCTGCTGTCTGGTTCGGCGTTGACATTTTGCCGTGGAATGAAAGGCAGCGCGCCGCATGAAAATTTACTTGGACGTTTGCTGTCTGAATCGGCCGTTCGATGACCAACGCCAAGCGCGAATTCGCTTGGAAGCCGAAGCGGTGCTGGCCGTGATCACGCGAGTGGACAGCCACGGCTGGCAGATCATGCAGCCGCGATGATGCTGGCGCGAAGAACTCACCTCCGCCAGAACGGCGCAGACCAAGGTTTGGCAAGCGCCCATCCCTCAACGGGTTTCGACGCTGAGCAACTCCATCGGCGCTGACTTCCCCTTCAGCAGGATCGGCCCGCGGGACTCGAAGCTGACTTCGGCCCACTCCTCCGGTCGCAGCAGGGAGACGACGGCGGCGCTCACGAGGATGTCGGTGCCCTGGTCCTTGGTGGCGCCTTCGATGCGGGCGGCCACGTTCACGGTGTCGCCCAGCACGGTGTATTCGGTGCGCTGCTCGGTGCCGACGTTTCCGGCGATCAGCGGGCCGGAGTGAATGCCGATGCCGGCCTGGACGATCCTGTGGCCGCCGGCGCGGTTGAATTCGCCCAGGGCGGCGCGCATGCCGAGCGCGGCGCGCACGGCGGCGGCGGCGTGGTCGGGCTGGCCGAGCGCGGGGGAGAAGATGGCCATCACGGCGTCGCCGATGAACTTGTTGATCACGCCGCCATTGGCCATGATCGGCGCGGTGACGTGGGCGAAGTAGGCGTTCAGGAACTGGATCAGCTCGGCCGGACTCAGGCGCTCGCTCAGGGGGGTGAAGTTGCGGATGTCGGAGAAGAGGACGGTGGCCTCGATCTCCTCGCCGGCGAGGTTCACCTTGCCGCTCTCGATGATCTTGCGGGCGATCTCGACGGACACGTAGCGGCCGAAGGTGTCCTTGATGCGCTCGCGCTCGCGCAGGCCGTCGAGCATGAGGTTGAAGTGGCCCTTGAGCTGACCGATCTCGTCGGAGGAGAGCACCGGCTCCTTAGCGTCGAAGTCTCCCTGGGCCACGGCGCGCATGCGGCGGATGAGGGCGGTGAGCGGCCCCTGCACGTTCCAGCGGAAGAGGGCCACGGAAAGGACGTGGAAGCCGAACATGAGGACGGCCATCAGGGCCATCATGAAGAGCGGGATGAGAATGTCGGAGTTGGCCAGGTAGAGGGAGCGGTCCGTGCCTTGGCGCACGCGGGCGATCAGATCCCAGTTGAAGAACGCGGGCAGGTAGAGGCAGAGGGCCAGCGGCGCGGCGGCCAGCGAGAAGATCATGAGCGCGTGGCGCAGGGTGAGGCCCAGGCGCAGGCCGCGCTTGAGGCCGAAGGGATTCTGCTCCGCGAAGTAGGGCCGGGCGATCCGCCGGCGCACGTAGATCTGGGTGAGCTCCAGGTTGAGGTAGCCGGCGAAGGTGCCGAGCAGCACGGCCGCGGCGAGGAGGGTGGTCTTCACCCGCAGGTCCGGCTCGCCGTGGAGATCCCAATACAGCTCGACCTGCTCGAAGTAGCGCAGCCCGGCGGCGAGCCACGTGAGCGCGAAGAGGAAGACCGGCAGGTCCACGATGCGCTGCTCCACCTGTGCGGCCGGGGGCGGCCGGCGCGAAAAGTAGTGCCGGTAGAGCGGCCAAAGCCAGCCCACGAGCAGCAGGCCGAGCAACAGCCCGTTGAGCCGGGTGATGGTGCTGCCGCGGTCGCCAACGGGATCGCCGACGGTCAGCTTGATGCGGGGTTCCGACGCCGCGGCGGACGCGGCCTCCGCCGGGGCCGGGGGCCGCGCGCGCTCCCGCGCCTCCATCTCCGCTCGCAGCTCGCGCACGCGGCCCCGGATGTCGAGGACCGAGTATTGCTCGAAGAGCGAGGCGACGATGCCGCTCAGGCTCAGCATCAGCGTGAAGAGGAAATACAGCGGCAGATGGAGCCGGCGAAGCCCGCGGGAGAAGCGTCGCGCCGCCGGCAGGGGATTCATGCGGCGCGCACGCTAGCGCCCGCTCGCGCGGGGCCAAGCGAATTGGCGGGCAAGGCCGCGCGGCCGGCGTGCGAAAGGGGGCGGGCCGAGCGGAGCCGCGGCGATGGTGACGCGCGCGGCGGGCGCGGCCGGTCGCTTGCGCGGTGGCCCTGGGGCGCGCCGCGGCTTTGGTCCCGGCATGCTCCTTCGCCTCCCCTTGGCCGCCGTCGCGGCCAGCCTGTTCCTTGTCGCGAGCGCCGGGGCCGAGCCGGCGCCGCCGGCGGTGCGCGTCTCGGAGGCGCCGCTCGGGAAGTTCGGGTTCTACACGGGCTACGGCGGGCCGATCTGGAGCTTCACGATCAAGCGCCTCGTCGTGCAGGCCACCAAGCCCGGCGGGCCGGCGGACCAGGCCGGCCTGCGCAAGGGCGACGAGATCCTGGCGATCGACGGCCTGAGCGTGCCGGGCCGCGCGCGCTCGGAGGTCTTCGGCGCGCTGCGGTCCAAGGACGCGCGCTCGATCGTGATCTTCCGGGTGGCCCCCGAGGAGGGCGGCCCGGCGCGCGAGGTGCGCGTGCGCGTGGCGGAGAAGCTTTGAGCGGCCAGCGGCGCGCGCGAAGCCGGCCTTTCCCGACGCTGATCCTCACCCCGGCACCGGCCGGGCCGGAGCAGGAGGAGGCCCGCCGAGGATTTTTCACCGATGGTTCCGCTTGCGCTTCGAGGTCAGGTCGGAAGCGGTGGCGGCGTGGACGGGGGACGAAACCAGCGCCCGGCCGCGCCGCCGAAGAGCAGCAGCAACGCGAGGCCTTGGAGGAAGTATTGCCAACCGGAGAGGGTCGCGAGGACGGGCACCTTGGAAATGGAGTCCAGGAAGATCCCGAGGAAGAAGAACGCGCTCACCAGGAAATAAACCAGATACAAGAGGCGGGCCCAGTGGTGGCCCCGCGCGATCAGCGAGCAAAGCCCGAGCTGAAACAACGTGAGGATCACGATCCAGGGCCACACCATGATTCCCAACAGAAAGCTGATGTTGCTGGAATGGCCGGAAATCCCCGGGCCGAGCTCCTGCCAAGCCAGGACGTCGCGCACGAAGCTGAGCAAGATCGCGAGGACGAGGAGCCAGAGGGCGAGGCGGACGCGCCAGGGCTTTCGGGAGGAAGCTCGAGGAGAGGACATGGCCGCAGGCTGGAGGGCGGCCCGCGCCGGGACAAGCCGAAGTTCCGGCGGGCCTTTGCTCCATCAGCCGCCGGTGCGGGCGTCCCTCGCGGCGGCAGTGCCCCTCCTTTTCCTCCGGCCCGCGCGGTGCATCCTTCCGCCATGAAGACCGAAGGCACCGAAGGCTTGAGCATCGAAGACATTCGCCACGAGGTTTCGCGGGGCGGGCGCTTCGTGTGGTTCTACTACGTGTTCTCCCTCGTCGTCATCACGTTCCAGCGGGCGTCGCCGGTGGTCTTCGTGCGGGGCGGCCGCTCCCGCGCGGCGGCGGGCTGGAAATACACGCTGCTCTCCGCGGTGGTCGGGTGGTGGGGCATCCCGTGGGGGATCATCTACACCTTCCAAGCGCTGGGCGTGAACCTCGGCGGCGGCACGGATGTGACCGCCGAGATCATGGCGGTCCTGGACCCACC
>CALMOL010000139.1 GCA_937871685.1 uncultured Verrucomicrobiota bacterium | reverse complement strand
GGCGCTGATCACCAGCGCGGTCTGCTTGGGCTGTTCGGCCATGGGTCTGCTCCTGGGGACAATGCGGCGGGTCGAACCCGAGGGCCGCCGCGGCGGGAAGCAGGGCAAGGCCGATGAGCAGGCGGAGGAGGCGGGGCGCGGGAGGCATGGCGACGCGGGATTATCGCGCCGTCCCCGCTGTCCGCGCAACGCCGGGTCACGACTGCCCTGGACGCGCCGCGGGCAAGCGGCGGCGGCGCATGTCGGACCGACGGCTTGCGGTGGCGAGGGAGCATCGCACCATTCCGCATCGTGTTGATTCCTCGTCCTTTCCGGATTGTCCTCCTCGCGCTGCTGCTCGCTGGCTTGGCGCGCGCGGCGGAACCGGCGGGCACACCCTACCGCGTGGCCACGGTCTTCGGAGACAAGAAAGTGCTGACGGTGCGGCTCTGGCCGGGAATGAAGCGCGTGGAGCAGCCGAAGAAGGATGCGCGCGCCACGTATTTTGCGCTGGAGGATCTCCAGGTCGGCATCTACGAGGGGCCGCGGCCGGCGCTTCTCTCGGATGACGTGCCGGCCCGCGAGGTGGCGGAAGGCGACGGCACCGTGGCCGGCAAGCCGATGAGCTGGCGGCGCTGGAAGGATGACGAGGGCTTTCTGAGCGAGTGCGTCGTGCCCGACCTGCTCGCGCCGGCGAGTGGAGAGGCGAGCGCGCCCAAGCTCGTGCTGCACGTCTTCATCTGGGCCAAGACGCGCGAGCGGGCCACCGCACTCCAAAGCACGTCAGACTTTCCCAGCGTTCGTCGGCCGGGCGCGCGTGGCGCGCTCGTGGATGGGGCGCGGGGCGAGGGTGGTCATCTCGTGGGCGAGATTCACCTCGCGGCCGAGGCGGGAGCTCATCAGGGCCTGCATCTGCGCGTTCATGCCGGGCAGATGGCCAAGCAATTCGTCGAAGGCCTCGCGCTCCACCACCACGGCGTCCAGGGGCGTCAGCGCGCGCACGCTGGCGTTGCGCGGCTGGTGGGAGATCAGCGAGGCTTCGCCGAACACGTCGCCCTTCGTGAGCGTCGCCAGACGCGCGCCGTCGCGCTCCACCACGGCCTCGCCCTGCACCACGAAGAACACCTTGTCGCCCACGTCGCCCTCGTCGAAGACGGTCTCGCCGGGCTCGAAGTGCTCGCGGTGCACCGCGGGGTCGCGGAACACGCGCAACTGCGTGATGTCGCGCGGCAGGAACACGTCCATCACCCAGTCGGCCAGCAGGCGGATCTGGCCGTCGAGGCCGGGGAATTTCGAGGCATACACGCCGCGCCAAAACAGCCACGCGACGATGCCCTTGAGTTTGATGCCGAAGACCTCGGCCACCGCCGAGCGCCGGCCCAGCGAGCCGAGTTTCCCGAGGCCGGTGAAGCCGAAGACCTTGCGCTCCTTTCCGCCGCGCAGGGAATGAACGATGTTCTGCGCGCACGTTTTCGCCTGCCGCAGGGCGTGCTGCGCGGTGGCGGGCGACATCTGGCCGTCCACCTGCGGCACCACGGCGCAGTCGCCCAGCGCCCACACGCCGGGCCAGCCGGCGGACTCGAGGTGGCCATTCACCACGATGCGCCCGCGCTCCTGCGGGAAGGGCAGCGCGGCGAGCAGCGGGTGCGGCCCCGCCGGCACCGTGGCCACCACGGTGCGCGCGGGAATGTGCTCGACCGCGCCGGTGGCCTTGTCCGCGACGGCGACCGACTCCGCGCTCACCGCCGCGAGGCCCGCGCCGAGGCGGATCTCGACGCCGCGCTTGGCGAGCAGCTTGTGCGCGAAGGAAGCTAGCCCGGGAGTCATCTCGGGCAGGATCCTGTCACCGCGCTGAAGGAGGATGAGGCGCAGCTCGGACTCACGGACGCGGTGGTAGGAGCGCACGGCGTCGCGCAGGAAGTCGTTCATCTCCGCGATGCACTCGACGCCGGAGAAGCCGCCGCCGGCCACCACGAAGGTGAGGAGGCGCCGGCGCTCGGCGGGGTCCGGCTCGACTTCGGCCTCCTCCAGCGCGAGGACGAGCTGGTGGCGCAGGCGGAGAGCGTCGCGCAGGTATTTGAAGGGCATCGCGTGCTCGCGCATGCCGGGGATCTTGGCGTCGTCGAGCCGGGTGCCGAGGGCGAGCACGAGGTGATCGTAGTGCAGCGCGAGCGGGTGCGGCCGGATGCCGGGCGCGAGCTGGACGATGCGGCGCGAGGCGTCGATGGCCTCGACCTCGCGCGTGTAGAGCCGCGCCTTCGGCGCCATGCGGCGGATGGGGGCGATGACGTGCGAAAGCTCCACCGAGCCGGAGATCACCTCGGGCAGGAGGGGCTGGAAGACGAGGTAGTTGTCGCGCGAGACGAGGGCAATCTCGGTCTCGGCCAGCTCGGCCGGGGTGAGCATCTTGCCGAGGTGCAGCGCGGCATACACGCCGCCAAAGCCGCCGCCGAGAATGAGGATGCGTCGCTTGGGCTCGTCGGCAGGCATGGCGCGATCCCTTTATCCAAGCTGGCCCGGCGTGAGAAGAGAAAACCGCCTTTGGCGGAAACTCGAAGTTCGAAACTCGAAACAAGCTCCGAAAGCTCGAAGCACCGAAAGTTAGCGTGCCCGGCCGTCCTGGAGCTTTCGGGGCTTTCATCCATTTTCGGCGCTTGTTTCGAGTTTCGAACTTCGAGTTTCGAGTTTTCCCTCAGCCGCGGCCTCGGCGAGGAAGGCGCGCAGATCGAGCAGGGGCAGGGGCTTGACGAAGTGGCGGTCGAAGCCGGCCTCGCGCGAGCGGCGGCGGTCCTCGTCCTGGCCGTAGCCGGACACGGCCGCGATGCGCGCCCCGGACGCACCGGACGACGCGTCGGCACGCAGGCGCGAGGCGACCTCGTAGCCGTCCATGCCGGGCAGGCCGATGTCGAGCAGCACCACCTGCGGGGAAAACTCGCGCGCCACGTCCAGCGCGGCGGGGCCATCGTGCGCGAGGCGGACCTCGTGCTTGTCGCGCATCAGCAGGCGGCGCAAGCCGTGGGCGGTATCCTCGTTGTCGTCCACCACCAGCACCCGCAAGGGGCTGGCCGGGGAGGCCGGCAACGGTGGGGGGATGGGCGCTGGCATCGGCGGCGCCTCCGGGGCGGCGGCGGCCGGCAGGCGCATGCGGAGGATCATCCGATCTTCGAGCGTGAACGAGGCCAGGGTCTCGCGCACGATCGCACTGGCGCGTTCTGCCATCGCGTTCTGTTCCTCGAGGAGTACGCGCGCGTCCGCGGATTCGACGGCAACGA
>CALMOL010000138.1 GCA_937871685.1 uncultured Verrucomicrobiota bacterium | reverse complement strand
CGCTACCCGTCTCCCAGAGCGTTCCTCGCTCAACTCTCCTGAAAAACGGTGTAACGCACCGCCGCCTTGCCATCCGCCGCCAGGAAGTCCTCGATGGTCGGCAGGCGCGCTCGCCTCGGCGCGTCGAGCCGCGGCACGCAGGCGAGCAGGGCGCGCGTGTAGGGGTGCTCCGGCGCGTCGAGCACCCGCGCCACCGAGCCCTGCTCGACGACCTTGCCGCGGAACATCACCGCCACCTCGTCGGCCAGTGAACGCACGAGCGGCAGGTTGTGCGTGATGAAGAGCAGGGCCATGCCGAGCTGATCTTTCAGCTCGCGCAGCAGACGGATGATCTCGGCCTGCACGGACACGTCGAGCGCCGTGGTCGGCTCGTCGGCCACGAGCAGCGCGGGCCGCGCGCACAGCGCCATCGCGATCATGGCGCGCTGCTGCATTCCGCCGCTCAGCTCGTGCGGATACGCTCCGAGGCGGCGCGCCGGCTCTCGGATGCCCACGCGCTCCAGCCAGCGCGCGGCTTCGGCGTCGCGGGCCGCGGGGGCGATGTCGGCGCGGTGGAGGCGAAGCGCCTCGCCGATCTGCCGGCCGAGCGTGAGCACCGGGTTGAGCGAGGATGCCGGCTCCTGAAACACATAACCCACCTTCCCGCCGCGCACGGCGCGCAGCTCGTCCGGCCGCATGGTGAGCACGTTGCGGCCTTCCAGGAGGATCTCGCCGGCATCGTAGCGCGCCGGTGGCTCCGGCAGCAGGCGCGTGAGCGCCATCGCCGACACGCTCTTGCCGCTGCCTGACTCACCCACGACGGCGAGGCAGCGCCCAGCGTCCAATGTCCACGAGACATCGTCCACGACGCGCCGCCCACCGGCAGGGGCGTCGCGGCGCGCGAAGCGGATGGAGAGATGGCGGACTTCGAGGAGCATCGGAGGGTTTAGATATGACCTATACGACATATAGGTCGCACAGGTCCTATGGGTCGGGCCTTCCCAGGGGTTTCCGAAACACCACCTGCTGCTTCGCGCGCCCATAGCCGAGGCCCTCGTAGAAGCGGTGCGCGTCGGTGCGCACCACGTTTGAGCGAACGCCGATCAGCGTGAGGCCCCGCTCACGTGCCCATTCCTCCACTGCCGCCACCAGCCGTCGGCCGAGACCACGCCCGCGCGCTACCTCCGTGACGACCAAGCCGGTCAATTCTGCACGATCCGGGGATTCCAATAGCCGTGTGACGGCTGCGCTTCCCCAACCGAAGACTGCGTCATCCTGCGCTGCCACGAAGACCACGTGGTCATCCGGCCGGGCCAGCAGCGCAGTGAGCCGCGCTCTCGTTGCTTCCTCGGTCGAGGGGTAGCCCAGCTCTCCGCAAAGCGGCGCGAGCGCTGGCGCATCATCCTCCGTCGCTAAACGGATCGCCGCATTCGCAAGGTCGGATTTGGCGCTCATCTCAATCGGCAACTGGAAATCGAAAATCAGCGCTCACCCGAATCGATCCTCCGTCCACGGATCCGCCGTCTTCGAGTATCCGCGCAGCTCCCAGAACCCCCGTCGGTCGCTTCCGAGGAACTCGATGCCGGTGATCCACTTCGCGCTTTTCCACGCGTAGAGCTTGGGAATGATGGCGCGCGTGGGACCGCCGTGCTCGCGCGGGATCGGGCCATCGTTCAGGCGCGTGGCGATCAGCGCGTCGTCGTCGAGCGCGGCCGCGAGCGGCACGTTCGTCGTGTAGTCGTCCGCGGAGCGGAAGAAGAGGTGCGTGGCCTCGGGCTTGGGCCGCACGAGGTCGGCCAGCGTGAAGAAGGAGACGCCGCTCCAGCGCAGGTCATACACGCTCCACGTCGTCACGCAGTGGAAGTCGCTCGTGTCCTCGAACTGCGGCAGCGCGTGAAACTCGTCCCACGAGAGCGTGACCGGATTCTCCACGAGGCCGCGAATCTCCAGGCGCCAGTCGGCCGGCGCGATCTCCGGCAGCACGCCGAGGTCGAGCACGGGGAAACCCTTGGCGAGGTGCTGGCCGGGCGGCAGGCGGTCGTGGCCGCGCGCGGTGGGTTTCTCGCGCCCGGCCATCTTGCGGGCCCAGCGCTCCTTGCGCTCGATGATCGTGGGATTCATGGCACGCCAGTATAGGCTTCATGCGCTGCGCGCGCGACAAACAGCCATCCCGAGACTTCCCAGCCCACCCAGGCGACGCGTTTCTGCGTTGACGAACGGGGGCATGCCCCGGTGAATGCGGAATGAAAGCCCTGTTGCAGGCATGCTGGATTGCGGCGTCCGCCGCGATGCTGATGGCCCAGGAGGCTCCGAAGAATGCCGGCGAGCCAAAGCTCAACGACGGCGGCGATTACGTGCACCGGGGAACGGGCGTCACGTTTCCGGTGAAGGTGCCTGGCTTCGTGCGCACCGACGTGCACCAGTTCGACGCCGCGGGCAACGATGTCAGCGCCTCGTATTCAGTGAACGGGTTCGTGGTGACCGTTTACTCTTATCCGGTGCCGGCGCCCCTGCGAAACGCGCGAGAGGTCTTTGCCGATGCGCAGGCGTCCATCCGGAGGGCGAACTCGACTGCCCGGCTGATCCGGGAGGAGCCGGCCAGGGGAGACGGCTCTTTTCGCGCGGAGTATGAGATGATGATGACCCGCCGGGATTCCCCAGCGCACCTCGTCCGGTCGCGGCTCGTTCTTTTCTCCAAGGATGGATGGCTCCTGAAATACCGGGCCACCTACCCCGCCGACGCGCGGGAGGATGGAGAAAAGCAGTTGGACGCGATCATCCGGGCGATCGGCACCGAAGCCCTGCGCGGCGGTCGGCCGGGACGCGGCGTAGGAAACGGGCTCTGACCACGTAAGCAGGGCCCCACCGCGAGCGCGTGGAGCGGGAGCGCCGTTGCCGGAAACGCCAGCGCCTCGGACCTGAATCCGCTCCAGAAGGCGTAGCGAGTCCCTGGCGGCGGCTGTTTCCAAGCCGGCGCCGGGCAGGAGCCACCTGCGGCCGGATTCACCCGGGATGCGCCCGGCCGGCTGGGGCATGCGCTCATGTGCTTTCGGCATGAGCGCAGCCGGTTTCAGGATGCGCGCATCTTTCCGGCAAATGCGCGCATTCTGAACTCAGCCGCGCGCATCTGGCCCTCACTCGGACGCAGCCCGAGAGAAGATGCGCCCATCCCAGGAGAGAACGCGCGCATTCGGCGGGCAGATAAGCTCATCCTTGGGTCAGATGTGGTCATCTCGAGGTCGGATGCGCCCATCCCGCCGACGGATGCGCTCATCCTGAAGGCAATCGGACTCATCTCCCAGCGAAGCGGGCGCGGTTCCGCCCGGTTTGCCTCCGCGAAACGACCCAGGCGCACCGGCTAAAATTTTTTCAAAAATCTGGGGGGGTATGACCGATCCTGACATCCCCCCTGGTGGAAGGTGGGCGAGTCAACAATCCCGCTGACTGCCCAAACCGGTGGCCCCGCGGCGCCGGACCAGGAGCAATCCAAGACCGCGGCTCACAGCCAAACTTAGTCTATGAAATCGAAGTTCAAGATCCTCGCCCGCTCCAACCGCGCCCCGCTGGGCGTGAACGCGGAAAAGTGGCAGTCCATCGACGGCCGCTTCCGTGCGCTGGCAGCGGAGATCGCTCCGGTGCTCCAGCCCTTGACCGAGGCGGAGCGCCGTCAGCTCCTTCGCGTCGGCTCAATCAACGAGTCCTTCATCCGGGATTTCTTCGCCGTGCTTCGGGATCACCCCGAAACCGTCCCACCGATGCTGCGCCCGGCGGAGGCGCTGCGCGACTGGGAGCTGCGCGAGGAATTAGCGGCGCGCCATTGGGCGCTCCTAGAGTTGGCGCAGCAGGTCAAGGACACCATGGCCGGCTTGGAGAGCGACGCCTACGCCACGGCGCTGGCCGGCTACCAGGCGATGGTGCGCGGAGGCTCGCCGGCCGGACTGGAGCCAGTCGTGACGAAGCTGCGCTCCCACTTTGCCAACCGCGCGACGCGGGCCAGCCGGACGCGCGCGGCAAAGCGGAAGCAGGAGCGGGAGGCAGCGGCGAACGCGGCGACGGGATCCGCGCCGATGGCATCCTCGAACGCCGCGGAGCCACCGTCCCCGCCGATCCGCGACGGAACGAGCCACCTCTCGCTCGTCGCCTGACTTCCCCAGCGGTGGAAGCCGCCGCATCTCATCCCGCGGATGCCCTCGATTGCCCCCGGAGAGAGGGCATCCGCGCTGGCCTCGACGGCGAGCCGCTCATCGCGAGGCAGCCCCCGCCGGCCGCAGGCGAATCGAGCGAGCCATCGCGTCGAGGGCCGCGTCGAAGCGCGTCGTCGGCCCATGCCAGCCCGGGCGAAAGCGAGAGCAGGTGCAGCCGCGCCCCGGCGCAGATGGTCTGGAGGCAACGGCGATGGCAGGCGCTCCCGCGTAAATCATCGCGCTGGCGTGGCCGCGGGAGCAGGTGCCGCGGCAGCTTCTTTCTTGGCGCCCTTCTTCGCGCGCTTCTTGGCTTTCTTGGCCTTTTTGGCGGCGCGGTCAGCCTTCATCGTGGCGCGCTCTTCCGCGTCGAGCTTGCCGTCGCCGTTGGCGTCATACTTCTTGAGCGCCCTCTTCCCGGCGGGGCGGTCCGCCTGCATCCTCGCCTTTTCCTCGGGGGAGAGCTTGCCATCGCCGTCGGTGTCATACTTTTTCAGGCGCTCGGCGCGCTTGGCGGCGCGGTCGGCCTTCATCTTCGCCTTTTCCTCAGGGTCGAGCACCCCGTTGCCGTTCGCGTCGTATTTTTTCATGAAGCCGCGCAGGGGCTTCTTCGCCGGCGCGGGCGTGGCTTCGGGCGTGGGGTTGGTCTGGGCGAGGGCGGATCAGGCGCACAGGGCGGCGAGGAGGAGGGCGAGGGGTAACTTCATGGC
>CALMOL010000137.1 GCA_937871685.1 uncultured Verrucomicrobiota bacterium | reverse complement strand
ATATCGCCCCCGTGCCTTCTTCTGCCCTGCCCCCTTCCCCCGGTGCCCCGCCGGGATTCTTCGCGAGCGCGCGCCTCGTGCTGGGCGGGCTGGCGCAATACTTTTCCGCTCGCGCCGAGCTGGTCGGCCTGGAGGGACGCGAGGCGGCCTCGAACTACCTGCGCCTCCTCGTGTTCCTGGTGATCGGCCTGGCCGCGATGGTCGCGATGCTGATCTTCCTCATCATCACGCTGGTGCTCCTGGTGAAATGGTGGACGCACTGGAGCTGGCCGGCGGTGACGGGCTCCTTCGCCGGCGCCGGCCTCCTCGTGGCGGCCGTCTGCGCGCTGGTGGTGAAGCGGCGGGTTTCCCAGCCGGTCTTCACCGAAACGCTCGCCGAGCTGCGCAAGGACCGCGCGTGGCTGTCGCGCGAGTTTTCCTCCGCTCCGCCCCCGACCCGCACGCTGTCCCCGCACGGGCGCTGAACTTTCCGCCTGCCATGAGTGAATCGCCCGCCGAACTCTCCTCCCGCCGCGCCGAGCGCAAGCGCCAGCTCGCCGCCGAGTTGCTGCGCGCGCGCACCTCGCTTTCGCGCCACGGCTCCGAGCTGGCCGCCAGCGCCGACGTGGGCACGCGCCTCAAGCGGTCCTTCGCCTCCGGCCCGGTGCTGTGGGTCGGCGGCGCGCTGCTGGCCGGCGCCGCCGTCTCGGCCGCCCTGCTGTGGCGGCGCAAGAAGGTGGTCAAGGTCAAGACCTACGCGCTGCCCTGGGGCCAGGCGAAGGAAACCGACGCCGCCGCCAAGACCAGCGCGGCGACCAGCGTGCTCACGCTGGTGACCAGCTTGGTCATGCCGCTCGTCCGCCCGATGCTGATGTCCTGGATCCAGGACAAGGTGCGGGGGAAGAAGGGAAGGTAAGAAGGATGAAGGAAGAAGTAAGAAACGAGCGGCGAGATCCGCATCGGCCTTTCTTCCTTCTTAATTCCTACTTCTTCCTTCCCATCCGCCCGCTGCCGCAGCACGCCTTTGCCGGCGGCGCTCCGCGGGGTAACCTTCGGGACGTATGATTGAAACGCTGGAGGCGCCCGTGCTCGCCGAGCCAAGCCACGCGCTGCCGGATGGATTGGTGGACCGCGTGATCGCGGGCGAGCGCATCACCGACGACGACGCCCTCGCGCTCTATCGCTTCCCGCTGGCCGATCTCGGCGCGCTGGCCGATCACCGCCGCGACCTCGCCAAGGGCGCCGCCTACGGCGGGCGCGGCAAGGAGATCGTCACATACATCATCGACCGCAACATCAACTACACGAACGTCTGCAACGTTTACTGCAAGTTCTGCGCCTTTTACCGCACCGAGAAGGACTTCGACCACTACGTCCTCTCGCGCGAGCAGCTCGACCAAAAGCTCGACGAGCTGACGGCCATCGGCGGCATCCAGATTCTCCTCCAAGGCGGGCACCATCCGAAGCTCGGGATCGACTGGTATCTCGACATGCTCTCCCACGTCCGGGCAAAGTATCCGCACATCAACGTGCACGGCTTCTCGCCGCCGGAGTTCAATCACTTCGCGGAGGTCTTCAAGATGCCGCTGCGCGAGGTCATCACGCGCTTCCACGCCGCCGGCCTCGGCTCCATCCCGGGCGGCGGCGGCGAAATCCTTGTGGACCGCGTGCGCCGGCGCATCGCGCCGCTCAAGTGCGACTCCGACCATTGGCTGGAGGTGATGCAGATCGCGCACGAGCTGGGGATGAAGACCTCGGCCACAATGATGTTCGGCCACGTCGAGACGGTGCCCGAGCGCATCGAGCACCTGCGCCGCCTGCGCGTGCAGCAAGACCAGTCCGGCGGCTTCACCGCGTTCATCTGCTGGACCTTCCAGCCCGATAACACCAAGCTGAAGGCGCCGCCGGTGGGCTCGCACGAATACCTGCGGATGCAGGCCCTCTCCCGCATCTACCTCGACAACATCCCCAACGTGCAAAGCTCGTGGGTCACGCAAGGCCCGCGCATCGGCCAAGTGGCGCTCCGCCACGGCGCGAACGACTACGGCAGCGTGATGATGGAGGAGAACGTCGTCTCCAAGGCCGGCACGAGCTTCCGCGTGACGGTGGAGGAAATCGAGCGCCTCGTCCGCGAGGCCGGCTACGAGCCGCGCCGACGGAACAACTGGTATGAGCTGGTGGATGAAGCGCCTGTGGCCGAGGCAGCCGCGTAGCGGCGACCGGCATCCTTACGCCAAGTTGTCCGACGGAATGCCCTTCAGCTCGAGGAGGCGCAGGATCGTTTCCTCGATGAGATGGTTCGGGCAGGAGGCGCCCGCGGTCACGCCGACCACGACGTGGTCCTTCACGGGCAGCCAGCCCTCGCTCGTCTGCTCCTTCTTCGCGTGGAGGTTGTAGTGCGTGATGCGGTCCCCTGATTCCAGCCGTGCGGCGTTGCGGATGAAATACGTGGGCAGCTTCTGCTCGCCGATCTCGGCGAGGTGCGAGGTGTTCGACGAGTTGTAGCCGCCCACCACGAGCATCAGGTCCATCGGCGCGCGCAGCAGGTCGAAGAGCGCGTCCTGCCGCTCCTGGGTGGCGCCGCAGATGGTGTCGAACTGGCGGACGTTTTGGTCTGCGGCCGGCGTGGCGCCGTCGCGCTCGAGGATGGCGGCGCGGATGCGGCGCTGCACCTCCTCGGTCTCGCCGCGCAGCATGGTGGTCTGGTTGGCCACGCCCACGCGGCGCAGGTGCACGTCGGGGTCGAAGCCCACCGAGCGCGCGTCCGGCCCGAAGCGGCGCAGGAACGCTTCCTTGTCGCCGCCGCCTTGGCGGATGTAGTCGCAAACGTAGTCGGTGTCCGCGAGGGTGAGCACCACGAGGTAGTGGCCGTTGGAATTCGGCCCGAGCGCGCGCGAGGCGGTGGCGCGCGTCTCCTCGTGCTCGGCCTTGCCGTGGATGATGGAGGTGAAGCCGTCCTTGGCGTTGTCGCGCACGCGGCGCCACACGCTCATCACGTCGCCGCAGGTGGTGTCCACGATGTGGCAGCCGATCTCCTTGATGCGGTTGATGGTCTTCGTCTCCGCGCCGAAGGCCGGCAGGATCACCACGTCGTCGGCGGTCAGGCCGGTGAGGTCCGGCTCGCGGTTCTGGCCCACGAGGTTGATGATCCCCATCGCGGCGATCTGCTCGTTGACCTCGGGATTATGAATGATCTCGCCGATGATGTAGATGCGCACCTCGGGCGGGAAGTATTTCCGCGCCGCGTAGGCCATGTCGATGGCGCGCTCCACGCCGTAGCAGAAGCCGAACTTCTGCGCGAGCCGCACCGTCAGGCCGCCGCGCGAGACCACGCCGCCCTGGGCGATGATGCGGTCCACGAGCTGCGAGCGGTAGTGCGACTGCACCTGCTTGAGCACCTCAGCCATGACCTCGGGCGAGCGCAGGTTGATGCGCTTCTTCTCGACGGGCGGCGGAGCGACAGAGGCGGACATGGACCGACAGGCTAGACCAGAAGGCGCGGGGAGTCCAAGGAGGGGAGAGTCAGAAAGGCTGAAAGTCCCAAGCATCAAGCCTCAAGGAAAGCCCGAAAGGAGGAAGGGCCGAAAGCGACGAAACGCTTTCCTCCTTTCGGCCTTTCCCCTTTGGCCGTGCTTCCTTGGAGCTTGATGCTTGAAGCTTGAACCTTCCTCCGCCGGCACGGGTCTTGCACCGCTCGGCGTCGTGCTCCGCTCCCTTCTGCTCTCCTCCTTCTTCGCCGCGGCAGCCGCCGCGGCGCCGCCGGGCACCTGGTCCGCGCGCATCGCGGTGGACCAGTTCGGCTATCCCTCCGATGTGCCGAAGGTGGCGGTGATTTCCTCGCCGCAGACGGGCTTCAACGCCGGCCAGGGCTACACGCCCGGTCCCGCGCTGGAAGTGCGCGAGTGGGGCACGAACGCCCTCGTCTTCTCCGGCGCCCCCACGGCCTGGAATGGCGGCGCCACGCACGCGCAATCGGGCGATCGCGCGTGGTGGTTCGACTTCTCGCCGGTGCAGCGCTGGGGGCGCTACTACGTGTATGACCCCGCCAACGACCGCCGCTCCGCCGCGTTCACGGTCTCGTGGCAGGCGTATCGGGAAGTGCTGCGGCAGGCCACGCGGATGTTCTTCTACCAGCGCCGCGGCTTCGCGAAACTCCCGCCCTACACGGATGCCAGGTGGGCTGACGGCGCCTCTCATCTCGGCGGCAACCAGGACCCCGCCGCGCGCCTCGTCACCGACCCCGGCAACGCCGCCACCGCCCGCGACCTGCGCGGCGGCTGGTTCGACGCGGGCGACTACAACAAATACGTCCCCTTCACCTTCGGCGTCCTCTCGAACCTCCTCTTCGCCTACCAGCGGAACCCCCAAGCCTGGGGCGACGACTGGAACCTCCCCGAGTCCGGCAACGGCCTCCCCGACCTGCTCGACGAGATCCGGTGGGAACTCGACTTCCTCTTGCGCATGCAGCAGCCGGACGGCTCCGTGCTGACGAAGGTTTCCTCGCTCGGCTTCAACTCCGCCTCGCCGCCCAGCGCCGATACGAGCGCGATGTATTACGGCCCGGCGAGCACCTCGGCCACCTTCGGCGCGGCCGCCTCCTTCGCGCAGGCCGCCACGGTCTTCGCCAGCGCGGGCCAGACGGCCTACGCCACGCAGCTCCAGACGGCCGCCGTCAACGCCTGGAACTGGGGCGTCGCGAACCCCGCCGTCACCTACACGAACGCCGGCTTCTCCTCCGCGAACCCCGAGGTGGATTCCTACGCGCGCGACATGATGAAGCTCTGCGCCGCGATCCACCTCACCGCGCGCACGAGCGAAGCCGCCTACCGCACCTACGTCGAGGCGAACTACTCCTCCTCCCACGCCATGCAGTGGGGCTACTGGTATGGCTACGAGTCCACGGTGCAGGACGCGCTGCTGCACTACACGACGCTCCCCGGCGCCGCCTCGGCGACGGTCTCCGCCATCCGCGCCAGCAAGCAAAGCTCCATGGGCGGCAGCGAGTTTCTGCCCGCCTGGCAAAACCGGGCGGATGCCTACCAGGCTTACCTCAAGGACGGCGACTACATCTGGGGCTCCAACCAGGTGAAGGCCCACGTCGGCGTGATCTTCGCCAGCCACGCCAGCTATGGCCTCGACCCCGCGAACTTCGCCACCTACCGCGCCGCCGCGGCCGGCTACGTGCACTGCCTCCACGGCGTGAACCCGCTCACCATGCCGTTCCTCACGAACATGTATGCCGCCGGCGCCACCACCTCGGCCAACGAGATGTATCACGGCTGGTTCGGCCATGGCACGGTCTGGGACAACGCGCTCACCTCCCCCAACGGCCCGGCCCCCGGCTACGTCACCGGCGGCATCTCCCCCGTCGGGCAGCGCTCCCGCCTCCCGA
>CALMOL010000136.1 GCA_937871685.1 uncultured Verrucomicrobiota bacterium | reverse complement strand
CTTCTTCAGTCGCCTCCTCCGGCGCTGACGCGAGCAAGGCCGGTAGCCCTGCCTTTGGCCGCTGATTCCCGCGGTCGCGCCCGGCGGGCGGCTTCTTCCCCTCCGCGTCCCGCCCTTCGTGATCGGTGAGCTTGGCTAGCTTTCGGCCCAACATCGCGTCGGCTTCCCGCCGGCCAAAATCCTCCCGCGTCCGGCTCGCTTCCGTGAGCCGGCCCGTGCCCGCCGACGGGGTTCCGTCGAGCCGGGGCGTTCATTGTGCTCAAGCCATCCCGCAAGGTTCAACTGCGCTGCCCGCACTGCGGCGCGCAGCAGGTGGAGCCTGCATCCGCGGTTTCCACGTATTGCCGGAGTTGCCACGAGCACTTCACGATCGAGCAATCGCGCCGCGCCGAGAAGCTTGATCGCCCGCCGTCTCGCCCCGTTGGCGTGCCGGCGGAGGAGCTCGAGCAGGAGCTTGGCTCACCGTCGCGGCTCTCGGCGGTGCCCGTGGACGCACCGAGCCTCTTCGCGCCGGACGACGCGCGGCGCCTCCAACGCCCGCAACCGCCCACCACGCTTACGCACCTGCGGCTGAAGTTCGGACAGTATTTTCGCGGGCCGCAGAGCCTTGCGGTGCGCTGTTTCGAGTGCGGTGAGGAGCAGACGGTCTCTTCCTCCGCACAGTCGGCCACATGCCGGAAGTGCTCGGCCTATATCGACCTTCAAAACTACAAGATTGCCGGCACGTTCTCGCGCGACATCAAGACCTGCGGATCGCTCCTCGTGCTCGCGCGGGCTGACCTCGCCTCTAACCGAGTCCTCTGCGGCTCCGCCACCATCTACGGCAAGGTTCGCGCGAACCTGTATTGCTCCGGCGACGTCGTCGTGCGCTACGACGGAAAATTCCACGGCGACCTGGAAGGCCGGCATCTCGTGGTGGAGAAGGGATCCTCCGTGGAGTTCCTGCGCCCCGTCCGCGTGTCCAGCGCGGTGATCGAGGGCCGCGTCACGGCGGATCTTTCCGTCGATGGGCCGGTGACCGTGCGGCGCCATGGGTGGCTTTCGGGCTCGACGGTGGCACGTTCATTCATGACCGACCAGGGCGGGAAGTTCGATGGCGATCTCCAGATCACTGGCCGTCGCCCTTTTGAACGCGTGCTAGAGGTGATGATCTCCGGCTCGCCGGCTGCCTCTCCGCCGGACCCGGAGAGGCCGCCCGCCGGCGCCGCGGACGAGCCGGTCCCCACGGCCTGATGCCCGTGGCCGCATGGGTAAGATCTTGTTGTGACTGTGAGGCGTAGAGGCTTCCTGCGCCGTGGATTGAAGAGGACGATCGTCGCCCTGTCGATCGTGGTCGCGGCGCTCGGGTTGCTTCGCCTCGGTGCCCGCTTGGTGTTTCCGGCGAATGCCGATGCGGGCGAGGCCGAAGTCGTGCTCGATCCCGGCCACGGCGGCTCGGATCCCGGCGCGCTCGGCGGCGGCCGCGCTCCTCTGCGCGAGAAGGACGCCACGCTCGATGTTGCACGCCGGACCGCGTTGCTCCTTCGCGCCGAGGGAATTAGCGTTGGCCTCACACGCGAGGAAGACGAGACGGTCTCGCTCTCCGAGCGACTGGTCCGCGCGCGACGAGTCGGCCGGGCGAGCGCGGTGCTGATTTCCATCCATTGCAACCACGCCGAAGAGCGCACCGCCACAGGCATCGAGACTTGGCATACCTCCGCGGCCGAGTCAGGAACCCTCTTCCCGCACGTCCAGCGCTGGGGCAGGATGCTCCTGGGTCGGGATCTTGGCCTCGATCCATTCGAGCGCGCAGCTGAGAGCGAGCGTTTGGCGCGATGCCTTCAGACCGCCTTGGCGGCTTATGCTCGCCGCCCGGACCGGGGCGTGCGCGATGGCTCATTTTATCTCACCCGACGCGCTTCAGGACCGGCGGTGCTCGTGGAGTGCGGCTTTGTTTCCAACCCCGCCGAGGCAGCATTGCTGGCCTCGGAAGCGCATCGGCAACGCATGGCGGAAGGCATCGCCAAAGGGGTCCGCGACTTTCGAAGTTCAGACCGGCGCTAGCTCCCGTCGTAAACCTGAGCCTGTGGTCGCGCCATGGTCAGCGCGACGGACTCAACAGGGCCCCTCTCCGGTGGATTGCTCCTTGTCTGCGATCCGTGTGACCTCCGGCACGTCCGTGTCTTCCTTCCCTTGCCGCAGAAGCTCGCGGGCCTTCGAGGCGAGGTCGCGGTATTGCTCGCAGATTTCCTCCAGCTCGTCGTCCGGCAGCCGCTCCAAGTCGAGCAAGGCGACGTGCGCGCCCTTGGTCACGCGGATCAACTCGTCGAGCTTGATCTGGATGGCCTGCGTGTCGCGGTTTTGGCTGTTCTGGATCAGGAAGACCATCAGGAAGGTAACGATGGTGGTGCCGGTGTTGATTACGAGCTGCCAAGTGTCGCTGAACTTGAAAAATGGGCCGCTGACGCCCCATACGAGCACCACCGCCACCGCCGTGAGGAATGCCCACGGCCGGCCGGAGAGCGTGGCGCAACGCTGCGCGAACTTGGAAAAGCGCGAGCCGCGCGCTTCCTGACGGTAGGAGGTTTCCACGGGGAAGAGAAGGCGACGCGCCCGCCGGGATTGCGGCGGCGCATTTTCGATGTCATCGGCGGCCAAGGCACCGATGGATGCCGTTTCCGAGGCAACCATCGATCACGCTCCATCCCAGACCATGAAACTGAAATCCCTCGAACGGCTATTCCTGCACGAGCTGCGCCATCTGCACAGCGCCGCCATGCAGCACTCCCGCGCCTTGCCGCGCATGATCAAGGCAGCCGATCATTCCGACCTCAAGGACGCCTTCGAGGAGCAGCTCGACCAAGTCCGCGCCCAGATCGGCCGTCTTGACGAAGTCTTCGCCGGGCTCGACAAGTCGCCCGAGGGCGACGAGAGCCTCGGCATGAAGGGCCTCGCCGAGGAAGTCGAGCACCTGGTGGAAAAGGATGCCGACCAGTCCGTGCGCGACGCCGGCCTCATCGGCACGGCACAGCGAATGGCGCACCACGCCATCGCTTCCTACGGCACCGCCCGCACCCATGCGCGCCTGCTGGGGCATGAGACCGAGCACGCGCACTTGTCGGCCTCTCTGGCCGAGACCCGGGCGGCCGACGAGAAGCTCACCCAACTCGCCGAATCCGCCGTGAACCTCGACGCGGCCGCCGCCTCGGAGTCGCGGCCGCGCTGAGTGCCCCGTTCAGCGCCGGGACTTTTCGTCGGGCACGTAGGAGCCGCGCCGGGCGTCGTCATCGGCGAGATCGAGGCCGCGGTTCACGAGCTGTTCGGATGGCGGGACGGTGTCATCCGGCCGCACCGTCGCGGCGCGGCGGCCCGTCACGTCGGGCGGGAATTCGCGCTCGGTGGCGCTGCCCGCGCCTTCCGGCGTCTCGGGGGCGTCGGAATCGTCGCCGGTGTCGGCGTCATTGTCCGCGGCGGTGGAGCCGGGACGCAGGTTGTTGGGTTCCTGGGGGCGAATCGGATCGTCGTCCAGTCTGTCGGGTCGGGTGGCTTTCATGCCCGTCGCATCGTTTCCCGACGCCCACCCGGCCGCACGGAGCGCGCGCCGCGAAGCGAACGGTATGCAACCCAACGAATCACCCTCCCAGGAAAAGCTCCACGAGCTTCTCAAGCAGTTCTCCACCGTGATGCTGGTCACGCACGGCGCCGGCCAGGAGATGCGCGCGCGGCCCATGGCGGTGGCCGGCCTGGACGCCGATTGCGGGATGTGGTTTTTCTCCAACCGCGAGAGCGCGAAGGTTCATGAGATCACGCACGACACGCGCGCCAACGTCGTCTGCTCGGAGGGCCGCAGCGTCTTCCTGAACGTCGCGGGCGGCGCCAGCCTCTCGAACGACCCGGCCAAGATCGAGGCGCTGTGGAACGAGGCGTTCAAGGTCTGGTTTCCGGGCGGGAAGGACGACCCGGAGCTGACGCTGATCCACTTCGTGCCCGACCGCGCCGAATACTGGGACAACCAGGGCGTGAACAAGCTTTCCTACCTGTGGCAGTCGGTGAAGGCCTACGTGACCGGGACCACGCCCCACGTGCAGGAAGGCGAGCAGCACGGCGTGGTGCGCGTTTGATTGCCCCTCCCCCGTATGTCCGCCGCCACCGCGCCCCTCGTGCCGGAAGCTTCGGCGGAGGCCGCGCGGGAAGCTGGCCTCCGCTACGTCTCGGATGCCCGGCCGGGCTTGTCGCGGCGCCGGGCGGGCAAGTCGTTTTCCTACCGCGATGCCGATGGCGGCGCGGTGAGGGATCGCGAGACCCTTGCGCGCGTCCGCGCCTTGGCGATTCCGCCGGCCTGGACGGACGTGTGGATTTGCCCGCAGGCCAACGGACACATCCAAGCCGCGGGCCGCGACGCGCGCGGCCGCAAGCAATATCGCTATCACGCCAAGTGGCGGGCCGTGCGGGACGCGGACAAGTATGAGCGGCTCCTGCGCTTCGCCGCCGCGCTCCCCCGGCTGCGTCGGCGCGTCTCGGCTGATCTTCGCCGACCCGGGATGGGGCGCGAGCGCGTGCTCGCGACGATCACGCGCCTGCTCGAAACGACGCTCATTCGCGTGGGCAACGAGGAATACGCCCGCGCGAACGGCTCCTTCGGCCTGGCCACCATGCGCAACCGCCACGTCCGCGTGCGGGGCGCGGAGGTCGTGTTCGAGTTCAAGGGCAAGAGCGGCGTTCGCCACCGCGTCGGGCTGCGCGACCCGCGCGTGGCAAAGATGGTGCGCGCCTGCCAGGAGCTTCCCGGCCAGGACCTCTTCGAATACGTCGGCGAGGACGGCGAGGTCCATAACCTCACCTCGGATGACGTGAACGCCTACCTGCGCGAGATCGCGGGCGAGGAGTTCTCGGCGAAGGATTTCCGCACCTGGGCTGGCACCGTGCTGGCGGCGGCGGCGCTGCGGCGCTTCGAGAAGTTCGCCACCGCCGCCGAGGCCAAGCGCAACTTGGTGGCCGCGGTGGAATCCGTGGCCGGCGAGCTCGGCAACACGCCCGCGGTTTGCCGCAAGTGCTACGTGCACCCCGCCGTCCTGGACGCCTATCTCTCGGGCGAGACCGTGGCGGTGCTGCGTGATGCCGCCGAGGCCCGGCTGGGCGCCACCCTCGGTCGGCTGTCCCCCATGGAGACCGCGGTGTTGATGTTCCTGCGTGATCGCCTGGGCGGCTCGCGGGGCCGCCGCGGGCGGCAGTTGGCACGCTCGAACTGACGGGCGGGATCCTTCCGGCGGCACTCTCGCGGGCAACCAATCGGGGAGGCATCCTCGAATTCCATGCAGCAACTCGGTTGCTCCGGGGTTTCCCATGCCCTAGTCCCACGCTCCATCCCTTATCCCTGCCCGATGCCTTCGCTGCGCCTGTTGATTGTGGACGACCATCCTGCGGGGCGTGCCGTGGTGCGGCGGCTTCTGGAAAAAGACCAGGCCCACGCTTATGAGATCATCGAGGCCGCGCTTTTTTCCGAGGCAAAAGCCGCCCTGCAGTCCGATGCCCCGCCAGATTGCGTTCTCCTCTCGGATCGCCTGCCGGATGGCACAAGCATGGAATTCTTGCGCGATTTCGCCGCGACCGAGCGCGATGCGCCGCTCCCGTTCGCCGCGGTCATCCTCGCCGACAATCCCGATCCCCGCGCGGCGGTCGCATCCCTCCAGGCGGGCGCGCTGGACTATCTGATGAAGGCGGACCTCGGCGCGGATTCCCTTCGCTTGGCCATCCAGGATGCCGTCGGGCGCTGGGAATTGCGCCGCGAGCGGGACCGCTCGGCCCGCGACGCGCGCGAGGGCCACGCTGCCCTGCTCGCGGCGAAGGAAGCCGCGGCCCGGGCGAATGCCGCCAAGGACGAGTTCCTGGCGATGCTCTCCCACGAGTTGCGCACCCCGCTCACCCCAGTGCTGTTCACCGTGTCGGCGCTCCAGCGGGAGCCCGGCCTGTCGCCCGAGGTGACGCACTCCCTCGGCGTGGTCGAGCGCAACATCCTCCTGGAGGCGCAGCTCATCGACGACCTGCTCGACCTCACGCAGATCGCGTCCGGCCGGCTGGCCCCCACGCGCGAGCCGGTGGATCTCCACGCCTGCGTCTGCGGCGCGATCGAGACGTGCCGCAGCGGGTTTGAGAACCGCGGCGTGAGCGTTCACACCTCGCTGGAGTCCCGCCGCCCGATCGTCCTCGGCGAGCATGCCCGCTTGTCCCAGGTTTTCTGGAACCTGCTCAAGAACGCGGTCAAGTTTTCCCGGCCCGCCGGCAACGTGGAGGTGGTCACGCGGGACGTGGGCGGACTCATCACCGTCGAGGTGCGCGACCGTGGCGTGGGCATCGACCCCGACGCCCTGGAAACGATCTTTGGCGCGTTCGGCTCGAAGACGCCGCAGCCGGGCGCGCGAAACCTCGGGCTC
Source organism: uncultured Verrucomicrobiota bacterium (assembly GCA_937871685.1). Lineage (GTDB taxonomy): Bacteria > Verrucomicrobiota > Verrucomicrobiia > Chthoniobacterales > SZAS-18 > SZAS-18. Next base: position 17,006 of record CALMOL010000136.1, on the reverse strand, counting down.
GGGCTCGCGATTTCCCGCGCCATCGTCGAGGCCCACGGCGGGGACATCCGAGCGTTTTCGGACGGGCCTAACCAAGGAGCCATCTTCCGCATCACCCTTCCGCTGGGCCCCGCGAGCGACACCGTCGCCAGCGGGGGCGCGGCCGCTAATTCTGCGTCGGCTGGCTCCGACGGCGGCGGGCGCCGCGTGCTCCTGATCGAGGACCATGAGGACACTCGCCGCTCTCTGAACCGCGCGCTCCGCAAGCGTGGCTACGAGGTCACCGGCGCGAGCAGCGTGGCCACGGCGCTCGAGGAATTCCGCGACCGGACCTTCGATCTCGTGATTTGCGACCTTGGCCTGCCGGATGGCACGGGCTGGGAAACGCTACAGCAATTGAAAAGCATTCGTCCCGTGCGCGCGATTGCCATGAGCGGCTATGGGATGCAGCAGGATCTTGAAAAAAGCCGCGCGGCGGGGTTCTCCGCCCACCTTACTAAGCCCGTGAACATTCAGCGCCTTGAGGCCGCGCTTGACGAGGCGCTCCTTGCAGACACTGCGCCATAAAATTGCGAAGGCTCCGCACCCACGCACCCTCGGGTCCAGAAGCGAACCATGAGTTGCACTCCCACAAGAATCATGACCCACCTCCTTCGCATTCTCGCCCTCGCCCTTCTCGTCACGCTCCTGCCCGCTTGCACGACGGTGGTTGAAAAGCCCGCCACCACGACCACCACCACGACCGAGCGCACTCGGACGACCGTGCCGGGCGTCGGCGCCGCGGAGACCACGACGACTCGCACCTACTAAAGCGGCGCGCTCTGCCGAGCGACAAACGCGAGGCGCTGGCCGGGCACCGGCCAGCGCCTTGTCGCTTCTCGCGCGAAATCAGTTCGAAGCCGCGGGAGCGGAAGGTTCCGCGGGTGCCGAGGGGCCCTCGGCCGCCTCGTTGGCGCTGTCCACGGCGCTCAGCACATCCTCAAGGGTATCGAGAAAATCATCCAGCCCGGTGCTCGGGACGATGATGGTGTTCCGGCGGCCGTGAGCCTCCTCCGTGATGCGCAGGAACTGGCCGCGGTCATTCTCGCGGAACTCGACGTAAAAATGCTTCCGCTCAATCTGCAGCTCTTTGGTGGCGATGATTTGGTCCATGGGTTGGTTCGGGGTTCTGGGCAGGCAAACTTGCCAGTTATGCATCATCATGACGCCCGGGATCAATCGCAAAAATGCAGATTCTTCCGGCAACCGGCACACCCACCACAACAACGGGGCGACTTATAAGGCCGACCCGGCAAAGTTCAAGAAGGGACAACGAGTCGAAACGCCGGAACGCGTATCACCAGCGAGGACGCCTCGTCGTTAACCGCAAGGTAAGCACCCTCCGCCACCGCGTCCGCCGCGACGACGTGATACGACTGGTAGGAAAAACTCGACCCCGGCTCGATCCGCGGCATTTGCCCCACCACGCCGTCGCCCTCGACCACCGTCACGCGCCCATCGGCCTCCCGCACCACCCACTTGCGGCCCACCACGCGCACGGCCCTCGCCGAGCGGTTCTGGATCGTCACGGCGTAGGCAAAGGGGTGCGGGCGCTCCGGGGGCGCGTCCATGGCTGGCATATATTCCACCGCGTCCACGGTGGCGAAGACACTTGCCCCCGTCGCGTCGGACAGCGGAGGCACGTCGGTCGAGAATGGTTTCACTGGCCGGAGCGTATCGCGCCATGCTAAGAAATCAAAAGCCAGCGCTTGCTTCCGCCCGTCATCCCATGCCCGACGCCGCCCCGCCCCCGGTCGCGCTGACCATTGCCGGCTCGGACAATTCTGCGGGCGCGGGCGCGCAGGCAGACCTCAAGACTTTCACGGCGGCGGGCGTGTATGGCCTCACTGCGCTCACCTGCGTGGTGGCGGAGGCACCCGGCCGCGTGGAGGCGATCCACCCCATGCCACCCGACATGGTGCGCCGCCAGCTCGATCTCTCCGCCGAGTTTTTCCCGCTCGCGGCGGTAAAGACTGGCCTGCTGGCCTCGGCCGCCATCGTCTCGCTCGTGGCCGACTGGTATGCATCGCTCCCGCCAGGTTCGCGCCGGCCGCCGCTCGTCGTGGATCCGGTGATGGTGGCGTCCTCTGGCGACCCGCTGCTTCCGCCGGGGGCAGTGCGCGCCTACGTCGAGCGGCTCTTTCCCCTCGCCGCGCTCGTGACGCCGAATCTCGACGAGGCCGCCGTTCTCCTCGGCCGGCCGGTGAAGAGCCTCCTGGCCATGCGTCTGGCGGGCCGCGAGCTGGCCGGGCGATGGAAATGCCCCGTGCTGCTCAAGGGGGGTCATCTGGGCGGCGATACGGCGCACGATCTCCTTTGCTTGCCCGACGGGGAGAGCCGGCAATTTTCCGCACCCTTCGTCCCCGGCGTGTCCACGCACGGAACGGGCTGCACGTATTCGGCCGCCATCGCCGCCTGCCTCGCGCTCGGCCTGGGCTTGGAGGAAGCGGTGAAGCAAGCGAAGGCCTACATCGGCGGCGCGATCCGACACTTCTTCCGCTGGCCCCGCCGGGACGGGCCGAGCGTGGACGCGCTGAACCATTTTTCGATCCCGACATGACCCGTGGGGCAAGGTCGCCCGCGACAGGTCGCGGCGTCCGCGTCATGTGCAGACGAACCACTCTTCACATCTCACCTCTCACGATTCATCCGTGACCGTCCTCATCATCGGCTCCGGTGGCCGCGAGCACGCCCTCGCCTGGAAGCTTGCCCGCTCGCCGCGCGTGCGTCGCATCCTCTGCGCACCCGGCAACGCCGGCACCGCTGCCCTGGGAGAAAACCTCCCCATCCCGATCACCGACGCCGCCGGACTCCTCGCCGCGGCGGCGCGGCACGACGTGAACTTCACCGTGATTGGCCCCGACGACGCGCTTGCCGCGGGAGTGGCCGACGCCTTTGAAGCCGCCGGGCGGCGCGTCTTCGGCCCGCGGCGCGATGCGGCGCGCCTTGAATGGTCGAAGGGTTTCGCGAAGGATTTCTGTCGTCGCCACGCCATTCCCACCGCGGGGGCAGAGGAGTTCGATGACCTCGGCGCAGCTCTTGCCCATCTTCGCGCCCGTGAGCGTTGGCCCGTCGTGCTCAAGGCCGATGGGCTCGCCGCCGGCAAGGGAGTCGTCGTCGCCGCCGGCCTGGAGGAAGCCGAGGCAGCCGTCCGCGCGATGCTGGAGGAGCGCCGCTTCGGCGCGGCCGGCGCGCGCGTGTTGGCGGAGGACTACCTCACCGGGTCGGAATGCTCCCTCCACGCCCTGGTGGACGGCCGCCGCGCCGTGCTCCTACCCCTCGCGCAGGACCACAAGCGCTTGCTGGATGGTGACGCCGGTCCGAACACCGGCGGCATGGGCACGGTTTCCCCGCCGTCCGCCGCGCGCCGCGATCCCGAACTCGCCGGGCGATTGGAGCGTGAGATGATGGCTCCCTTTCTCGCCGGCCTCGCCGCCGACGGTCTCGACTTCCGCGGCCTGCTCTTCCCAGGCGTGATGCTCACGCCCGACGGCCCGCGCGTGCTGGAATTCAACGCGCGATTTGGCGATCCCGAGACGCAGGTGCTACTCCCGCGCCTGCGCTCGGACCTGCTTCCCCTCCTTGAGGCCTGTGCCGGCGGTCATCTCGACCAAGCGCCGGTTCCCGAATGGGATTCGCGCGTCGCCGTATGCGTGATCCTCGCCTCTGAAAACTATCCCGGCAAACCCCTCGTGGGCCGACCGATCCACGGGCTGGAAGACTTGGCGGACGCCGAGGACGTCATGGTTTTTCACGCCGGCACGCGGCGCGGCGACGACGGGATCGTGCGCACCTCCGGCGGTCGCGTGCTGGGCGTCACCGCCCTCTGTTCGACGGTGGAGGAGGCACGCGCGCGGGCCTACGAGGCGGCAGACCGCATCCGCTTCGATGGCAAGCATTGCCGGCGCGACATTGCCGCGTCGTGACTTCCCAGCTGGAGCCTTACTTGATCGCGTCGCTCGTATCCTTCTTTTTCTTCATCGGAGTCATGAGCGTCTTCAGCGACTCGAACTCCGACTTTGCGTTGGCCACGTAATTGTCGGGCCCGTATTGGAAGAGCACGTTGAAGGCGAACGCGAAGACAAGAGTCAGCGCGACCCAGAAGACTTTGCGAATGAGGCCCATGGCAAGGGGAAGTGAATGGGAGCGGTGTTAGCGGGCTGCGTGCCAGCCGCCAAGTGGAAAAGCAAGCCCCCGGCTAGTTGCTCTCCCAATTGCCGATGTCGTCCGCCGTATTCTCCTGGCCGTCCTTGCCCTTCGAGAAAAGGTCGAAACCCTTCGGATTCTTCCGTCCCGGGCGAATGAAGACGTATTCGTTGCCCCACGGATCCTTCGGGATTTGCGTCATTTGCTGGAACCACTGGCGCGGCTTCGGGTCTGCCGAGGGCATCTCAACGAGCGCCTTGAGGCCCTGCTGCGAGGTGGGCAGGTTGCCGTTCACCATCTCATAAGATTTGAGCTGCGTGGTGAGGGTTTGGAGGTCAGCCAGGACGCGGGTGCGCTGGCCGAAGACGATCTGGTCACCCATGAAAAACACGCCGGCCCCGAGGAGCAGCATGATGATCGAGACCACCAGCATGATTTCAAGCAGGGTGAAGCCGGCGCGGGCTAGCCGGCCGCGGGCGCCAAGACGGGCGCGACGGACACAGGCGCGAGACGAGACGAGGGCGGACGCTTTCATGGACAGAGGTTAGTTGGAGGAGACAGCGGTGGGAGCCGCCGGGGGCACGGCCACCACGCCCGGACGGACGGCATGGTCGAACTTATCCCACGCATACTTGAGTTGAATTTGGACACGCCGCAACGCCGCGTCCGCGGCACCCTCCGGGAGCGCGATCTCAAGGCGATTCCGCCCCGCGGTAAGGGCGAGCGTCGGCACCCAACGCAGCGCCGGCAGCCAGCCCGAATAACGGAATCCCATGTCGGGCGAGCCTTCGCTCAACTCGCCGCGCAAGCCGGGATCGGCCAAGTCCGGCAGCACCCACGAGGCCGCGCCGAGGAGACGACCGTTCAGCCAAAGCACGGGAGCCTGCGCCAGGTCCGCCCCCAACACGTCGAATCGCAGCACCGCCCCAAGCGGCGCCCGATCGAGGTCGAAGAGCACCGTCGCGCGCCGGCCCTGCGAGGAGTCGAGCGCCACCGGGCCGGGTTCCAGCAAGGCCGAAACCACGCCGTGCCGGGCGGAGTCTTCGCCCTCGGCGACACGCGGCTGGACCAAGCCCGCGCGGAAAGGATCCTGCACCGGGGCGACCGGCGCACGGTCGGTGGCATGGAGAACTTCCCCGCGGCGCATCCACGAGAGGAACGCCGCGCGCAGGCGCGCTCCATCGCCGGGCACGCGGACCTCAAGATAGTTGACGAGCCGCGCCGGGATGAGCACCGACTTGGCGTTCGGCAATCGCAGGCCGTCCGTCAGCGGCTCGGATTCCCAGAGCAATTGGCCGAGCTCATTCCACGCCGTCACGGTGAGCGCGCCGGCCGGCGCGTCGTCGAAGATCAGGCGAAGGAGCAGCGACTCCGCGTCCGCCGCGCCGGTGGGAAGGAGTCGCAGCCGCACGATCACCGTTCCGTCCGGAGTTTCGCCCGGCGGTGCCTCGCCGACCTCGTCCGCATAAAGGTATTCCACGGCCTCCAGCCACGCTGGCGCCACTTGCGGCGGCGCGCCGGGCGCCGCCGGCCGAAGGTCCAGCCAAGCCGAGGCGGGGGCTTCCGCCGCGCGCGGGGCCTCCGCCGAGGCAACGCCCGCGCGCAACGCCACGGCAAGCGCGGCGACGGAACAAACCGGAGCACGACGCATGAAACAGCCGAGGGGTGGGAGAACGAGGGCAACCCAATGCCGCATTCCGGCGCGCTTGCAAGCCGGCGCGGAGTCAGGGCGCCAGGACCGCGAGGAAGCCTGGTGGCACGGTTTCCGTCAGCCACACGTTGTTTTCGGAGCGGAAAAAGCTCGCGCCGTCGCGTCGCATCCCGGCCGTGTCCACGCGCAGGACGACCGGCCGGCCATGCCGCTGCCCCACGAGGCGCGCCGTGCCCTCGTCTGCCGACAGGTGAACGTGGTGGCGCGCCTGCCGCTTGAGGCCTTCGCGCAAGATCGCGGGAAGAAATCGCTCGGCGGTTCCATGAAACAGCACCATTGGCGGCTCGGTTTCCGCCAAGCCGAGATTCACTTCGACCGAATGACCCTGGCGTGCCCGGATGCGCGCGCCATCCGAGTTGAACGCGAAGCGCTGCTTCGCGTTCGTGGCGAGAACCTTCTCCAGTTCCGGACGCGTGAAATTTATCCCGCGGGAGTTTGCCCGCGCGATCAGGTCCGCCACGTCGGCCCAGCCGCCGTCATCGAGCGCGAGGCCGATCCTCTCCGGCTGGTGTCGCAGCACGAGCGAGAGAAACTTGCTGAGCTTGGCCAAGCGGCGTTCCATGACTTTCTCGCAGGGTTTCGTGGCAAAATGCGCGGCTCGCAAATCAACTCGCGCGGGCTCCGGGCTTGTGGAGCGCGAAGATTCGCGCATGATGCCGCGCCCGCACCAAAGCCGGCGTGGCGAAATGGCAGACGCGACGGACTCAAAATCCGTTTCACGCAAGTGAGTGTCGGTTCGAGTCCGACCGCCGGTAAGTGTGAGCTTCGGCAGGAGGCAGGGTAAGGCGAACACCTGGTTCCCGTGATTTCGTCCAAGGTAACTCGCTGGGGACCCCGACGGGTTCGTCGTTGGCGACTCGGCCCGCGCCAACAATACGAACCCTTTTCGTGGGAGTCGTGTCAATCACCTTCACCATCACGTCGCGCGTGGGCGCCCGGGCCGCGCCGCGCCAGCGGCCATTCGCGTGGCGATGCGGCCCAGCGCGGCGAGGCCCTGCTCGATGCGGGGGCTCCACGGGTGGCCGCAACTCAGGCGAATGAAGTGCGCGTGGCCGCCCTGCGCGGAGAAGATCGGCCCCGGCGCGATCGAGATGCGCTCGGCAAGGGCGCGCCGGTGCAGCGCCACGGCATCCACGTGGCGCGGCAGCTCTACCCACAGCACAAAGCCCCCCTCGGGGCGCGTCACGCGGATGCCGGCCGGGAAGTGCTCGGACACTGCGGCGCGCACGCGGGCCACCTGCGCGCGCAGGGCCCGGCGCATCCCGCGGAGGTGATGCTCCCACGCGCCAGAGCGCATGAACTCCGCCACCGCCGCCTGCGGGTGCGTCGGCGTCGCCAGCGTGTTCATGAACTTCAGCAACTGCACGCGCTGGCCGAACCGTCCCGGCATGATCCAGCCCACGCGAAAGCCGGGCGCGAGGCACTTCGAGACCGACGAGCACACCAGCACCAGGCCTTCCCGGTCCCAGGCGCGGCACGAGCGCGGGCGCGCCGGCCCGTGGTGCAGCTCGGCATACACCTCGTCCTCGACCAGCGGGATGCCGCGCGGCGTGAGCAAGTCCTCCACGAGCGCGCGGCGGTGCTCGTCGGGCATGCACGAGCCGAGCGGGTTCGAGTAGGTCGTGGTGAACAAGCAGGCCGCCACGCGCGTGCGACGCAGCGCGCCCTCCAGCGCGGCGAGATCCGGCCCGGTGCGCGGGTGCGAGGGAATCTCCACCGCGCGAAGGCCGAGGCTCTCGAGCGCCTGGAGCTGGCCATAGTAGGTGGGCGTTTCCACCGCCACGGCGTCGCCGGGCTTGCACGTCGCGCGCAAGGCGAGATTCAACGCCTCCATGCAGCCGCAGGTCGTGACGATGTCCTCGGGCGACACCGCGAAGCCCGCGTCCGGCGCGCGCAGGGCGAGCTGGCGGCGCAACTCGGCGTGGCCGGGCGGGAAATCGTAGTCGTTCTGCCGCGCCCCGGCATGGCGCGCCGCGGCCGCGAGGGCTCGGTTGATGGCGCGGTTCGGAAGGATTTCCGGCGATGGCACGGCCACGCCGAACGGCGCATACTCGGGATGCTCGCGGAAGGACTCGAGCACCTCGGCCACCTTCGCGGCGGTGCCTTCCAGCTCGATCTGCTCTCCTTCCTCGGCCCCGCGCGATGTCGCCGCGTCGGGCTCCGGCATCGGCATTGCCTTCACGTAGTAGCCCGACTGCGGCCGGGCCTCGACCAGGCCACGTCCCTCGAGGAGCTGGTAAGCCTGTAGCGCGGTGGCGCGCGAGACGCCCCGCTGCACCATCAGCTTCCGCACGGAGGAGACGCGATCGCCCGGCCGGAACACGCGCTGCTCGATCATTTCCTGGATGCCGTCTGCGATTTGCTCGTAGAGATGCACGGCCGCAGCGGCATCGGGGCGGGTGAGTGGCACCCAGGAAACTGGCCCTGGCGCGCCGCTCGGCAATAACTGTTCCGGTCCGATTTCATGTTCTCTGAAACTGTTTCCCCGGCCGGCTCACGCGAGAATTCCCTCGTAAAACCCATGAACAACAACCTCGCCCGCACCATTGACCAGATCGAAGACGCCATTGCGGGCCGCCTTCTCTCCGACATTGCCTCCGGCCTCGCGCCCGACCCTCGCCACGCGCACTCCCTGGCCGCCGGCACCGTTGAGCGCCTCGGAGACGCCGAGCACCTCGACAAGGGTGACTTTTGGAACGGCGACGAGTCGCTCGGCCAGCGTCACCGCCTCGAGGTGCTCGATGGCCTCCTTTGGTTGACGCGGGGGAACGGCCAGCGCGAGGACATCCTGCTCGCGGCCGGGCAGAGTTACGAAACGCAGCCCGGCGACCATCTCCTCGCCGAGGCGATGGAAGATTCCCGCGTGCGGATCGCGACGCTAGCGGAATAACGATCCCCTCCCCTCGCCCATGCACGCCCCGCTCGCCGTCCAGCCGTCTCGCGCCGCGGCGGCGGGCTGGACTTACGGCCTGCTGGGGGTCCTGACGTTTTCGCTCACCCTGCCCGCAAGCCGGGTGGTGAGCTTGGAGGTGGACGCGGTGCTCGTCGCGGCTGGGCGGGCGGTGGTGGCGGCGCTCATCGGCGCGCTCTGCCTCGCCCTGGGCCGCGCGCCACGCCCGCGCGGATCGCAGTGGATCAGCGTGGGAATCGTGTCGCTTTGCCTCGGGATCGGCTTCCCAACGCTTGTGGGCCTGGGCGCGCGCGACGCGCAATCGGCCCACGGCGCGGTGATCCTCGGCCTGTTGCCGCTCGGCACCACGCTGGCGGGAATGGCGCGCGTGGGCGAGCGGCCGTCGCCTGCCTTCTGGCTCGCGTCGCTCCTGGGCAGCGGCGCGGTGATCGTCTTCGCCCTGGCGCGGCTCGACGGCGCGGACACGCCGCGCGCGGCCGACGCGGTGCTGCTCGCGGCGGCCTTCGTGGCGAGTCTCGGCTACGCGGAAAGCGCGCGCGTGGCACCGGCGCTCGGCCCGTGGCAGGTGGTCTGCTGGGCGCTCCTGCTCGTCCTGCCGGTGAACCTCGCGACGGTGGCGTGGCGCTGGTCCCTTCACCCGCCGCACGATGTTTCTGCCACGGCGATCGGGTGCTTCGCCTACGTGGCCGCGATGAGCCAGCTTTTTGGCGTGATGCTCTGGACGCGGGGCCTGCATCTCGGCGGCGTGTCGCGCGTCGGACAGTTGCAGCTGCTGATGCCGTTCTTCACCTTCGTGGCGTCGGCGTGGTGGCTGCGCGAACGGGTGCCGGCCGTGACCTGGATGGCGGCGGGCGTGGTGCTCATCTCGATTTTGCTTTCTCGGCGCGCGCCGGTTGCTCGTGCCATCGTTCGCTGAAGCACCACGCTCCCTCTTGTCGGGTGGCCCTCGCCCTCTTTGTCCGCACCGTGGTTCCGCCTCGCAGGAATGCCGTGGCTTGGCCGCCGGCCGTTATCGGACGCGGGAACAGGAACATCGCTCGTTGACCGATGCCGCGAGTTTGGGTTCGGATGTCGCGACTTCGGAAGGCAAACTCGCGAGGTCGCTCCTCGAAGTCGCGAGTTCGGTTTCAAAACCCCGTCGTTTGCCTGGGGAAGTTGAGACTTCCGAAGTGGAAGTCGCGAGTTTGGATTTCAATGTCGCGACTTCGAGCTCGGAACCCACGACTTTGGGAAGCAAACTCGCGAGTTCCCCAGACGAAGTCGTGACTTTGGAATCGGAAGTCGCGAGTTCACATCGGGAAGTCGCGACATTGAAATCAGAAGTCGCGAGTTTGAATTCCGATGTCGCGACTTCGATTTCGAAACTCGCGAGCTCGCCTCCCGAAGTCGTGAGTTCGGAAGACAAACGGCGTCGCTTCCCCAGCGAAGTCACGCGAGTCCTGCCGAAAGACTCCCCTTGGTCCGGCAGGCGACGGTGATGAAGACCACTCGGCTGAGCATTGGCTCGCGAAAGGAAGCGGTCACGACCAAGACAGCACCAATTTGGCCGGGACCGGTGCCCTTCTGCTTCAAGACAACGCGCCTTTACGAAGGCGGGGGCGGCACGACCTCGTTTCCGACGCGCGCGGCGCGGCGGCGCTCGCGCACTCCGGCCCAGGTGTAGAGAACGAGGCCGGCCCAGATGAGGCCGAAGGCCGCCGCCTCGCCCACGCCGAACGGCTCGCGAAAGAGGAAGATGCCCATCGCAAAGGTCATCGTCGGGGTGAGGTATTGCATGAGGCCGAGCGTCGAGAGCGGCAGCCGGCGCGCCGCGAAGGCGTAGCCCAGCAGCGGCGCCGCGGTCACGATCCCGCCGCCGACCAGCAGCAGCGCCACCCGCGGCCAACTCTCCGCCGCGAAAAATTCCGGCCCGGCGCCGGGCCCGTCGGAAAACCAAGCAAGCCACACCGCCGCGGCGGGCGTGAGCGCGAGAGTTTCCACGCAAAGTCCCGCCAGCGCGTCGAGCGCCGCTTTTTTCTTGAGCAACCCGTAGAACCCGAACGTGACGCACAAGCTGAGGCCGATCCACGGGAACACGCCGGCCAGGATCACCTTCGCGCCGACGCCCGCCCCGGCCAAGCCCACCGCCGCCCAGCGCCAGCGGCCGAGCTTCTCGCCGAGCACGAGCGAGCCGAGCAGCACGGAGCAGAGCGGCGTGAGGTAATAGCCGAGCGAAGTCTCCGTGAGGCGCCCTTGCAGCACGGCCCAGATGAAGATCAGCCAGTTGGCCCCGACGAGCCAGCCCGCCGCCGCCGTGAGGAGCAGGCGCCGGCGCGATGCGACGACGGCGGCGAGCGCGCGCCGGGCCTCGGGAAGCGCGAGGGTAGCCGCGCCGAAAATCAGCGCTGACCACAACACGCGGTGGGCGATGATGCGGTCGGCCGACACGCCGCCAAGCATCCGCCAATACAGCGGCACCAAGCCCCAGATGCCGAAGGCGGCGAGGCCCGCGAGCACCCCCGCCCGTTCACGCGAGGGCGGCGGTTCGGCAGGTCGGTGCATGCGGGCCACAAGGTGCGCCTGGCACTCGGAACCGAAAGGCGGAAGACGCAGCCAGGCACTTCCAGCGCTCTCGCGCCAAGTTTGAGCCAATGCGCCCCCAGCGCTTTCGAAAAGGATCGAGGGATGGTCGCCGACGCTTGCAAACGCCCTCCAAGGCGCCTCGGGCCACGCGCCGCCCAACCTTCGGCAAAAGCGCGACCGGGCCCTGCCCTCGCGGCGGGCTTATTCGAGGTCGTAAACTTCCACGAGCGCGACACCGGTGGTGCCGTTCACGCCGCGCACGATGGCGGTGTATCCGCCGGGAGCGAGCGTGGCGATCACGGCCGCCTCGGCTGGGTTCGTCGGCGCTTGGTTCGTGGCGGAGATGGCCGCGGCGTCCGGGTTCGTCCCGCCGGTGGCAGAGTCCCTTTGCCAATCGTCATTCTCCGCGATCAGAACGCCGCCCTGGAAGATCTGCAACGTGGGGTTCGCCAGGGCGCCGGCCACGCCGGCGGCGGTGAGGGAGGGGCCGATCGCGCGGATGAGCACCCTCTTGGGCGAGGTGGTCGTAATGACGTTTCCGGCGATCAGCACGTCGTCGCCTGTGCCCACCTTGCCGCGCGAAGCGATGTTGATGAGCTGGGGGGTCTCGGTGCCGTCGAGTTCATAAACCTCGACGAGGCCCACGCCGACGCCGCCGGCCGCGCCGCGGCACACGGCGGTGTAGCCGCCCGGCGCGAGCGTGAGGATGATCGCCGACTCGCGCGGGTCGGTCGGCGCGCGGCCGCTGGCCTGGATCTCAGCGGCCTGGGAGTCCTGCCAGTTGTCGTTCGAGGCGATCGGCTGGTTTTGTCCGTTGAAGATCTGGATGGCCGGATCGGCCAGCGTGCCGGTCACGCCGGCGGCAGCAAGCGAGGGGCCGAGGCAGCGCACGAGCACGCGCTTGGAGCCGGGGCCGCGCACCACGAAGCCGCCGATGAGCACGTTGTCGCCCGTCTCGATGCGCGCGCGCGTGGCGATGTTGCCGAGCCGGGCCAGCGGCGCGGAGGGCGTCACCTGCACGTCGAACGTCGTGTCCGTGCCGGTGTTCACGAGCTGCGAGGCGCGCAAAGTCACCTGCGTCGTGCCGGAGGAGTTCGCCGGGAAGGTGAGCGTGAGCGCGTTGCCCGAGCCCGAGGCGGCCACGATGGCCGGGTTCGCTGACGAGGCCGAGTAGGCCACCGCGGCGCCGGTGGTCACCGAGGGCACGTTCACGAGGTTCGACGCGCCAATCGCTCCCATTCCTGAATAGTTCACGGTGGGAACCTGGGTGAAAGGGCTGGCGGGGTTCCCCCCCGAGAGATCATAGGTCGGCTGCGAGGCGATCAAGTCCACCACGCCCATCCCCGCGTCGGCGCCCGTGCCGATGACCCGGCCGAACACGGTGAAGCCGCCGTTCTGGGCGTCGAGGTTCGCCGAGTTGTCGGCGAGATTGACGAAGAACTGCGAGGTGCCGGAATTCGGGTCTCCGCCCAGCTTGGCGAGCGCGAGGGTGGCGCGCCGATTGGAGATGCCCGGCTCGTTGGTCACGGCCGGGAACGCCGTCACCATGTTCGTGTTCGTGCCATCGAAGGAAAAGCCGCCGCCCTGCCAGATGAACCCGGCGACGTTGCGGTGAATGAAGGTGCCGTTGTAGCGGCCGGCCGAGAGGTAGCGCAGGAAATTGGCGGCGTGCCCGGGCGTGCGCTGGTCGAAGAGCTCGAAATAGACGTTCCCCAGCGAGGTCGCCAGAGTCACTTTCGTTGACGCAGGATTCTCGCGGAAGACGTTCGGCCCGAAGAATCGCACCGGCCCAGTGTTCGGCCGGACGGTCAGCGTGGACGGGGCGGCCGAGACAACCGGTGGGAGATGGGCCGGCGGCTCCTCGGCAAGGAGCGGAGCGGCCGCGACGAAAAGCAGGGAAAAACAACGACGGTCAAGCATGAGGCCGGACGTTGCGCGCTGCCCCCCGCTGGTCAAGACGAGGGCGCGTCCGCGCCAGGGCGGCGTCGGCTCCCGCCGCCCCGGCTCAGTATTCCTTTCGCAGCACCACCGGCGCCGCCGCTGCGGCTGCCCTCTTGCGGAGCTTGAGATTGAGCAGCTCGACCCCGAAGGAAAACGCCATCGCGAAGTAAATGTATCCCTTCGGCACGTGCTGGCCCAGGCCGTCGGCCACCAGGACCACGCCGATGAGCAGCAGGAAAGCCAGCGCGAGCATCTTCACGGTGGGGCGCGCGTTCACGAAGTCGGAGATCCCCTTCGAGGCGAAAAGCATCACCACCATCGCCAGCACCACGGCGGCGATCATCACGCCGATCTGCTGGGCCATGCCCACGGCGGTGATCACCGAGTCGAGCGAGAACACGATGTCAATCAGCACGATCTGCGTGACCACCGAGCCAAACGATGCCCGCACCCCCGAGGATTTGCCGTGCTCCTCGCCTTCCAGCGCGCCGTGCATCTCGTGCACGCTCTTCCAGATGAGGAACAAGCCGCCGAGGAGCAGCACCAGGTCTTTCCCGGACACGCCGTGGCCGACCAGCGGCAGCACGAAGAGCGGCGCGGTGAGCTTCGTGAGCAGGAAGATCGAGAAGAGCAGCGCCACCCGCGTGAGCAGCGCCAGCATCAGCCCGATGGTGCGCGCTCGGCCCTGCTGCTCGGGAGGCAGCTTCCCGGCGAGGATCGAGATGAAGATGATGTTGTCCACCCCCAGCACAATCTCGAGGAACGTGAGCGTCACGAGCGAGAGCCACGCGTTGGGGTCGGAGAACCAATCGAACATGCCGCCCACCCAAGCGCGGGCGCGCGGACGCGCAAAGGGGAACCCGGTCCTTGCGCGCCATGGCGGCCGGCGGGAAGGTCCGCCCCATGATGCGCCGAATGTTCATCTTCCGCCTGCTGGCCCTTGGCTGCGCCGCGCTTCCGGCCGCCGCCGAGGCCGGCATCGTCTGGGAAAACCGCGTCGTCGAGATCGACGCCAACGCCGCCAAGGCCTCGCCGGCGTCGCTCACGGCCAAGTTCAAGTTTCGCGTCGAGGGCGCCGGCCCCGTCACGCTGAGCTCGACGGAATCGGACTGCGGCTGCACCACCGCCCAGCTCACCAAGATGGTGTATGCCCCCGGCGAGAGCGGGGAAATCTCCCTGATCTTCGTCCCCGGCGAGCGCACCGGCCCGCAGGTCAAGAGCGTGCGCGTCCGCGCCTCGGACCAGGCCGAGCCGCATGTCCTCACGCTGAAGGCGGCCATCCCCGAGTTCGCGCGCGCAACGCCGCAGTTCGTCTATTGGGCGCACGACGAGGCCACGGCGCCGAAGACCATCCGCTTCGAGATTTTTGAAGCGCCGCCCGGCGCCGACATCACGGTGACGACAAACAACCCCGGCATGAAGGCCGAGCCGCGCGAGGTCGAGAAGGGCCGCGTCTGGGAGATCGTGGTGACGCCGGCGCAGACCAAGCAGTTCCTCCTCGCCACCGTGCAGGTGCTCTGCCACGTCGGCGGTCCCGCGCCGCGCTCGGTGGTCGCCTATGCCACCGTGAAGCCACCGCCTCCCGAGGCGTCCCCGGCCACCGCCGCCCTTCCCGGCGGACGCTGAGCGCCTGATTCCGCGCCATGCCGCCATCGCGTTTTCGCCGGACCGTCGCCGAGGCCGCGGCGCTCGTCCTCGTCGCCGCCGCGCCCGCCCTCGTGGCGTGGCAGCGCGTCCCGCCCGGGCGCTACCTCGCGCGGCCCGCGGTCGCGGGCGGCGTCAGCGCGCCGACATCGCCGGAGTCCGGCGTGCCCGACGCCACGGCCGCGGAAGACGAGGACTTCCCCGCCTCGGCGGACCCGGTGGAGGCACGTGAGATCATCACGCTGGCGCAGTCGCGCGCGATGGGCGGGGACGTGCTGTGGGTGGACGCGCGGTCCGCGGCCGAGTTCGAGCGCGGCACGATTCCCGGGGCGGTGCCGCTGAACGAAGACGCGTGGGACACGCTGCTGCCGGGCTTCATCGCGGCGTGGCAGCCCACGCGGCGGATCATGGTGTTTTGCTCGGCGAGTTGCGCGAGCTCGCGCCGCGTGGCCGTCAAGCTGAGGATGCAGGGCCTTGAGCGCGTGCAGGTCCTCAAGGGTGGCTGGGAGGCATGGCAGAAGTCGAGCGCCCCGGCTGCCGCGAAATGACCCCGGCATCGGCGATGGCCGCACCCGCCGACCGCGCCCCGGCGTGGCTCCTGGCCGCGCTCTGGCTGGCGCGGCTCGTCGTGGCCGGCGCGCTCGTCACGGCCGGGGTGCTCAAGGCGATGAACCCGCCGCTCTTCGCGCTCGACATCGAGGCGTTCCAGGTCGTGCCGCCGCGCGTGGCGGTGCTCGCGGCGTATTACATGCCTTTCCTCGAGATCGCCGCCGGCCTGGGCTTGCTCCTGCCCTGGACGCGGCGCGGCGCGCTGCTCCTCGCGGGTGGGATGCTCCTGGGCTTCACCGCGCTGCTGGCGCTCGCGTGGGCGCGCGGCCTCGACGTGCAGTGCGGCTGCTTCGGCGCGGCCTCGCACGGCGGCGGCGGCGGGGTCGCGTGGGGAATCCTGCGCAACCTCGGGCTGCTCGCCGCGGCGGGATTTCTCGCGTGGCGCGAACGAACTCCTTGATTCTTTGGCCGGGCGTCCTGTGTTTCCCCCTCATGGGCCAGCCTTTTCGCCTCACCCCGGATGACCTGCCGGTGCGCCTTGCCGACTTTGACCCCGCCTTCGACGACGGCCGGTCGAAGGACGACACCAAGGACGACACCGCCAAGCTGCGCGTCCGCCTGGGCGAGTTGCAGGAATTGCTCGCCGCCAACGCGACGAATTCCGTGATCGTCCTCTTCCAGGGCATGGACACCTCGGGCAAGGACGGCGCCGGCAAGGGCCTGCTCGAGTGCGTGAACCCCGCCGGCGTCGAGACCGCGAACTTCAAGGCGCCGTCCTCGGAGGAGCTCGCGCACGACTTCCTGTGGCGCATCCACCAGCGCGTCCCGCGCCGCGGCAACATCGGCATCTTCAATCGCTCCCACTACGAGGATGTCCTCGCCGTGCGCGTTCTGCGCCTCGCGCCCGACAAGCGCTGGCGCTCGCGCTACGGCCATATCAACGCGTGGGAGGAGATGCTTGCCGACGAGGGCGCGCTCGTGCTGAAGTTCTTCCTCCACCTCTCCAAGGCGGAGCAGAAGGAACGCCTGGAGGCCCGCCTTGCCGACCCCAGGAAGAACTGGAAGTGGGAGGGCGGCGACCTTCGGAGCCGCTCCCGCTGGGACGACTACATGGCCGCCTACGAGGAGATGCTTAACCGCTGCTCGACCCGCGTCGCGCCGTGGCACGTCGTCCCGGCGGACAAGAAGTGGTATCGCGACTTCGTCGTCGCCCGCACCGTGGTCCGCGCGCTCGAAAATCTTCAGCTCGACTGGCCGAAGTCTAAGGAAGACCTCTCGAAGATCGTGATCGATTGACGCCCACCCCGCGCGCGGGACACGCCCGGCCTCGAATAGAATCCGACGCCGCGCGTTCCAATCCCGCACATCCTTTTCCCCCGCCCATGACTCGTCCCCGCCTGCTCCTCTGCGCCGCGCTTGCCGGCGCGCTCCTCGCCCCGGCTGGCCTCCGCGCCGACGAGGACACCCGGCGCCTCCAGCAAGCGCTCAAGGAGCAGGGATTCTATTATGGCACCGTGGACGGCA
>CALMOL010000135.1 GCA_937871685.1 uncultured Verrucomicrobiota bacterium | reverse complement strand
CTGTAGCTTTCTCCCGGGTGGCCGCCGGATGGCTCGTCCAGCGTCCACCCGGGGAAAAAGTTCGAGGCGGCACGTCCGCATTCGCGGACAGAGCCGCCTCTACACCCGGCATCGGCCAAGCGAATGCGCCGGGCCTTTTCTTCGATGCCTGACACCGTCTGGCAGCGACGATGCTGGAGAATGCCCGCGCCGCGTTCGCCCTCGCTTGAGCTGAATGACGTTCACTCCGGCCTCAACCGGACGCGGGTTGCCGAGTTGCTCCGGCCTCGCACCCCGGAGGAAGTCAGCGCGGTCGTCCGGCGCGCGCGGGAGGCCGGCCGGCCGGTCGGCGTGTGCGGCGCGCGGCACGCGATGGGCGGGCAGCAGTTCGCCGCGGACGGCGTGCAGCTGGATATGAGCGGTCTGGATGGCCCCATCTCGCTAGATGCCCAGCGCGGCTTGGCGCGGATCCCGGCGGGCCTCGCTTGGCCACGCCTGCTCGCCGCGCTGGACGATACTCAGGCGGGCATGCCGCCGGGCGGGCGCTGGACCTTTCGCCAGAAGCAGACGGGCGCGGATGACCTCACGCTCGGTGGCGCGGCATCCGCCAACATCCACGGCCGCGTGCTCGATGCCGGGCCGCTCGTGGGCGACGTGGAGTCGCTCACGCTCGTGGATGCCGAGGGCGAGGTCCGGCGCGTTTCGCGGCGGGAGGAACCTGATCGGTTTGCGCACGCGGTAGGTGGCTACGGGATGTTTGGCGTGATGACCGAGGTCGAGCTGCGCTTGATCCGGCGCACTCCGGTGCGACGCCGCGTCGAGCTCGGCCCAGTGGACGGGCTGGCGGAACGGATCGAGCAGCGCGTGGCCGAGGGTTTCACGCTGGGCGACTTCCAACCGTGCGTGGATCCCGCCTCGCCGGACTTTCTGCGCGAGGGCGTGTTTTCCTGTTATCGCCCGGAACCGGCGGCGGTGGAAACGGGCGTTGGCTCGGGCGAGCTCTCTGCGAGCGACTGGTTGAGGCTCCTCGTGCTCGCGCATTCCGATCCCGCGCGGGGCTGGGCGGAATACTGCGAGCATTACCGCCGCACGGACGGCCAGCTTTACTGGAACGACCGGGTGCAGCTTTCCCACTACGCCCCCGACTACGCGGAGCGCCTCCAAGCTGCGCTGCCGAGCCTGGAGCCAGGCGCGCTGATGATCGCAGAGCTCTACGTGCCGCGCGGGCGCGTGGAGGGCTTCCTGGCCGAGTGCGCCGCCGACTTCCGCCGCCATGGCACGCGCGTGATCTATTCCACGGTGCGCTTCATCCGGCGCGACGCCGAGACGCGCCTGGCGTGGGCGCGCGAGGACTTCGCCTGCGTGATCTTCAACCTGCGCGTCGCGCACTCACCCGCCGGCCTGGCCAAGGCGCGGCGGGAATTCCGCCGGCTCAATGACCAGGCGCTGGAGCGCGGCGGCTCCTTTTACCTGACTTACCATCGCTGGGCCACGCGCGATCAACTGCTGTCCGCCTACCCGCAGTTGCCCGCCGTGCTGGCGCAGGCGCGGGCGTGGGATCCAGACGGGCGATTCACCAGCGATTGGCGCCGCCACGTCGAGGCGATGCTCGGGGCTCCGAGGTGGAATCCCGGACCAGAGTTCAAGCCACCTTTGCTGCCACCAGTGGCGCGACGAAGCGCGCCATCCACCAGCCAATGACCTTGCCGGAAGCTTCCCGCCCTGCTCGCTGCTTCACTTCTTCGGCGGGGCCGGCGGTGCGCCGGGGGCGGGACCAGCCGCCGCGGCCTTTTCCATCTCGGCGAGCTTGGCCATGTCGGCATCGTATTTCTTCTTCGCGTCGGCGGCCCCGGCGTTGTCGCCGGTCTTCTTGGCGATGTCCTCCATGGCTTTATAAAGCTCGGAGCGGTTGCGATACGCGCGCCGGTTGCCCGGCTCCAGTTCGATGGCCTTGGCGTTGTCATCCAGCGCCTTCTCGAACTCGACCAAGTAGGTGTAGCACGCGCCGCGCTGGACATAGGCGGAGGCGGATTTCGGATCGAGCTGGATGACCTGCGTGAAGTCTGCCACCGCTTTCTCGAGATCAGCTTGCGATGCCGCGCGGCCGGCCTCCTTGCCGCCGCCGCCGGCCGCTTCGCGCTTGGCGGAAGCGATGCGGAAGGTCGTCAACCCACGCTGGAAAAGCGCGCGGATGTTCTTGGGATCTTCCTTGAGGATGGCATCGCAGTCGGCCACCGCCTTGTCGAACTCGCCGGACTGGTTGTAGGCCACGGAGCGATCGTAAAGCACCGAGATTTTCTCCTTCTTGCCGGCCACCTTCAGGGCCATCTCATAGTCAGCGAAGGCGCCCTCGAAGAGCGTGCGCGACTTGTCCTCGGCCGCCTTGATCTTGGCGTCCTGCGCGGCTTGCATTTCCGGGGGAAGTCCCGCGCGGGCCTGGCTCAGCTCCGCGGACATCTCCTTCTCGCGCTCCGCGAGGCGCGCGCGCACGGCGCCGCGGCCGGCGTAGGGCTGGAACATCTTGGGGGCGGCCTTGATGGCGGTGTCGTAGCGCGCGACGGCCTCCTCGAGCTTGCCGGCGCGGCCCAGGGAGGCAGCCTCGTTGATGGCGTTCACGGCGGCGGCGCTCTGCGCGGGCAGCGGGGCCGGGAGCGACGCGGCGCCGAGCAGCGCCAAGGCCAGGGCGGTGAGCGCGCGGCGACGCGCGGGACGGAAAGGAGCAGGGGAGAGAGGCATGGCGCGAGCTTGGGCGGAAGCCCGCGGCGCGAAAGGAAAATCTGGGCCGGCTGACGCGAGCGCGCGCGTTCGACAAGCGCCGCTCGCGCGCTTTGGTGCCTTCATTCCATGGCTGCCATCCGCGGACCCAAGCCCGGCCTGCCCGGCGCGCCCTTGCCACCCGTGGTGGCGATGTCGGCGCTGCCGCGCCCGCCGGTGGAATACCCCACGCCGTGGCAGCGCCGGATGCTGTGGACCTCGCTCACGGCCTTCGCGTTCACGGGCCTGCTGGCCATCATCGTCGGGGCGCTGTGGACCTTCTCGGCGGTGATCGGGTTTCTCCAGCCGCTCCTCATCCCCTTCGCGGTGGCCGGCGTGCTGGCGTTCCTGCTGGAGCCGGTGGTGGAGTTTCTGGTGCGCCGTGGCTTGTCGCGCTCTAAAGCGGTGACGGCGCTTTTCGCGGTGATCACCTTGCTCATCGCGCTGTTCTTCTCGCTGGTGCTGCCGGGCCTTTACCGGCAGACCGCCGAGGTGGCCGGCAAAATGCCCGCCTACGCGCGCAAGCTCCAGGAAAAGCTCCCGCAGTGGGCGGAAGCTTGGCAGGCGCGCGTGGATCGCCTCAAGGGCATGCTCCCCTCGCCCAAGCCGGAGCCGACGCCCGCGCCCGCGGCGGAGCCCGGCGCATCCGCGCCTGCGCCCACGCCTGCCCCGGCGCCGCCGCTGGCCCTCAAGAAGACGATCTTCGATCCCGAATACTTGCTCCAGTGGGTCGAGGAAAAGGGGCCGGCCATCGCGCAGAACGCCCTTTCGCTGCTCGGCCGTTCGCTGGGTGGCTTCCTGGGCGTGATCGGCTTCGTGTTCTCGGCGGTGATCGTGCCGTTTTGCCTGTGGTATTTCCTGAAGGAGGGCGACCAGATCAAGGCGCACTGGGGCGAATACCTGCCGCTGCGCCAGTCGCGCTTCAAGGACGAGCTGGTCAGCGTGCTCGGCGAGATCAACGGCTACATCATCGCATTCTTCCGCGGCCAGCTCATTGTGAGCTTGATCGACGGCACGCTGCTGGGGATCGCCCTCCTCGTGATGGGCTTGGACTTCGCGCTGCTCATCGGCCTCCTGGCGATCTTCCTCACGCTGATCCCCTACCTCGGCGTGATCTTGTGCTGGATCCCGGCGGTGTTGATCGCGGCGCTTCAGTTTGGCGACTGGCAGCACCCGCTCGCCGTGACGCTGATCTTCGCGGGCGTGCAGCAGTTCGAAGGCTTCGTGATCGCGCCGCGCGTGGTGGGCGAGACGGTGGGCCTCCATCCGCTCACCGTGATCCTCTCGGCGGTGGGCTGGTCCTTGCTGCTCGGCGGCCTGCTGGGCGCGCTGCTGGCCGTGCCGCTCTCGGCCGCCTGCAAGGTGCTGCTGCGCCGCTACGTGTGGAGCCGCCGGGAGCGCACCTGGCGCTCGGTGCCGGCGCCGCACTGACCGAGGTGAATCGTGGATTGTGAATGGTGAATCGTAGGAGTCAGGCCGCGTCGGTGCGCCGCGAGTCACCGCTTCACCGACCCGCTACGGGCGAAGCACAATTCACGGTTCACAATTTCCGCCTCCCTCCGCCGCGTCTCCATCATTGCATCCGGCGCCCGCGCCCCTTTCTTCCCGCCCCTTCATGTCCACCCAAGAAATCACCCAGGCCGCCCAGGCCGCCGGCCAGTGGATCGAGCCGCTGCGGCGCGAGCTGGGCCGCGTCATCGTCGGCCAGCGCTTCCTTCTGGACCGCCTCGTCCTCGGCCTGCTCGGCAACGGGCACATCCTGCTTGAGGGCGTCCCAGGCTTGGCCAAGACGATGGCCGTCAAGACGCTCGCGGGGGCCGTGCGCACGGGCTTCGCGCGGGTGCAATTCACGCCCGACCTCCTCCCGGCCGACCTTATCGGCACGCTGGTCTTCTCGCCGAAGACCGCCGACTTCCAAACCAAGCTCGGCCCCATCTTCACCAATCTCCTCCTCGCCGACGAGATCAACCGCGCGCCCGCCAAGGTCCAGAGCGCGCTGCTGGAGGCGATGCAGGAGCGCCAAGTCACCATCGGCGAGCAGACCTATCCGCTGCCCGATCCCTTCCTTGTCCTCGCCACTCAAAACCCTCTCGACCAAGAGGGCACCTACCAGCTTCCCGAGGCGCAGCTCGACCGCTTCATGTTCAAGCTCCAGGTCACCTACCCCTCGCGCGCCGAGGAGCGGCAAATCCTCGACCTGATGGGCACCAGCGCCGCCCCGCCCACGGCCCAGCCGGTGGTGACGCCGGCCGAGATCATCGCCGCGCGCGAGGTGGTCAACTCCATCTACGTGGACGACCGGGTGAAGGACTACATCGTGGACGTGGTCTTCGCCACGCGCGAGCCGAGCGCCTACAAGCTCAAGCTCGACGGCCTCATCCGCTGCGGCGCCTCCCCGCGCGCCACCATCTCCCTCACCTTGGCCGCCCGCGCCCACGCCTTCCTCCAAGGCCGCGGCTACGTCACCCCGCAGGACGTGAAAGCCATCGGCCCCGACGTGCTCCGCCACCGCATCCTGGTGAGCTACGAGGCCGAGGCGGAGGAGCTGAATTCCGAGGCGGTGGTTTCCAGGATTTTCGCGGGACTGCCGGTGCCGTGAGGCCGAGGTGAATCGTGAATGGTGACTAGTGAATCGTGGCGGCGAAACCTTCATGGAGATCGCGCAGACATTTCGGGACCTGAAGGTTTATCAGGCGGCGCATCGCGTGGCGCAGGCGATCTTCGAATTGTCCCGCAGATTTCCTGCGGAGGAACGTTTTTCACTGACGGACCAGATTCGCCGCAGTTCGCGCGCGGTCGGGGCGATGCTGGCCGAAGCTTGGGCTCGCCGCCGCTACCGGCCCGCGTTCATCGACAAGATCAACCAAGCGCTCGGCGAAACGATGGAAACACAGGCCTGGCTCGACCACGCCCTTTCCTGTCGCTACCTCCAAGCGGAGGATTTCTCACGTTTGGACGCAGAACTCCAGCATGTCGGCGCCATGCTCGCCCGCATGATCGCAAGGGCAGAAGATTTCTCCAAGAACGCACCTCCCAACGCCCGCTTGCGCGAGGACGAGGCGTGGTATGGCGGAGCAGACTGGTGACGCGCCCCACGATTCACCATTCACCATTCACGATTCACCTCCCCGCCCCATGGAAGCGCGCGATATCCTCAAAAAGATCCGCCGCATCGAAATCCGCACCCGCCGCCGCGTGGACGCGGCCTTCGGCGGGCAATACCACGCCATCTTCAAGGGGCGCGGCATGAACTTCGAGGACGTGCGCGCCTATGCCTCCGGCGACGAGGTGCGCTTCATCGACCGCAACGTCACCGCGCGCACCGGCGAGCTCCACGTCAAGCGCTTCGTCGAGGAGCGCGAGCTCAACGTGATGCTCCTCGTGGACGTGTCCGCCTCCGGCGCCTTCGGCACCTCTGACCAGACCAAGCGTGAGCTGGCCGCCGAGGTCGCCGCCGTGCTCGCCTTCTCCGCCGTGCGCAACCAGGACAAGGTCGGCCTCCTGCTCTTCACGGACGACGTGGAGTTGTTCCTCCCGCCGCGCAAGGGCCGCTCCCACGCGCTGCGCATCGTGCGCGAGGTGCTCTTCTTCCAGCCCAAGCGCACCGGCACCAAGCTCGCGGCCGCGCTCGACGCCCTCGCGCACCTCGTGCGCCGCCGCGCCGTGGCCTTTGTGCTCTCCGACTTCCAGTCGCCGGACTTTTCCAAGGCGCTCGCCGTCACCGCGCGCCGGCACGACGTGGTGGCGATGCCGGTCACCGATCCCGCCGAGGAGACCTTGCCCGACCTCGGCCGCGTCACGCTGGAGGATCCCGAGACCGGCGAGCAATTCGAGGTCAACACGTCGTCCGCCTCCGTTCGCGAGCAGCACCAGGCCGCCGTGGTCGCGCGCCGCACGCAACTCCAGGGAATGCTCCGCCGCTCCCGCGTGGATGCCGTGCCGCTGCGCACCGGCGAGGACTACCTGCCGGCGCTCACCGGTTTCTTCCGCCGCCGCGAGAGGAGGATCGCCGCAAGATGAACGCGCCCGCGCGAAAACTCGAAGCTCGAAGCTCGAAGCTCGAAACAAGGCCCGAAAGGTCGAAAGGATCGGAAGCGGTCCACGCGCCTGCTTGGAGGAAGCTTTCGGAGCTTGCCGTGCTTTTCGGCGCTTGTTTCGAGCTTCGAGCTTCGGGCTTCGAGTTTTCCCCTCGCCATTGGCTGCCTCGGCTGGGCATTTTTCTCTTCGCCTGTCCCCTCCTCGCTCAGATCGTCCCGCCCGCCGCCGCCGTTCCCACGCCCGACCCGCTGCGCGACAT